>JBCCEP010000154.1:0-8924 GCA_039030215.1 Pseudomonadota bacterium | reverse complement strand
TCGCCATTCCCTCATTTGATCTTCTCAACCGGCAACTTCAGCCCGAGGAAGAACCGGAGCTGACGGTCAAGGCGACCGGATTTCAGTGGTACTGGGGCTATGAGTATCAGGATGAAACCGAGCTTTCGTTCGACAGCATCATGTTGCGCGAAGGTGAATTCGCCGATGCAGGCAAGTCCGACAAGGCAATCTATCCACGCCTATTGGCGGTCGACAATGAGCTAGTCGTTCCGGTTGATACAATGGTACGTGTATTGGTTACCGCCGGAGACGTATTGCATGCTTATACGGTACCCGCGCTGGGCTTCAAAATGGACGCAGTGCCAGGCCGGATGAATGAAACCTGGTTCAAGGCCGACCGCGAAGGTTTGTATTACGGGCAATGCTCGGAGCTTTGTGGTCGTGATCATGCCTTCATGCCGATAGCTATCAGGGTTGTTAGCAAGGAACAGTTTGACACCTGGCAATCGGCCGCTGTCGAAGATCTGGAAAGTGCAAACAAGGCACTGATGGCTGCGACGCAGACCGACTCATCGATCAAACTGGCAAACAAAGTTCAGACAGCCGACTAGCGGTTACCGAGGAGAATAAAGATGTCAACTGGTGCAGCCCTCTATGAAGCGGACGACCACAAACCGGGATTTTTCCGCCGTTGGTTCCTGTCGACAAACCACAAGGATATCGGAACGCTTTATCTGATATTCGCACTAATTAACGGGATAATTGGCGGCTTTCTGTCGGTAATGATGCGCTGGGAACTTCAGGAACCCGGCATGCAGGTCTTCGGTGATCCACACATGTACAATGTGTTCACCACTGCTCACGGTCTGATCATGATCTTCTTCATGGTGATGCCCGCATTGATCGGCGGTTTTGCCAACTGGATGGTTCCGATCATGATCGGTGCGCCCGACATGGCCTTCCCGAGAATGAACAACATCTCGTTCTGGCTTCTTCCGCCGGCAATCCTGTTGCTCATTATGTCCATGTTTGTGGAGGGACCGGCAGGTTCCTATGGCGTCGGCGGTGGCTGGACTATCTATCCGCCACTATCGACCACTGCTCAACCTGGCCCGGCAATGGATTTGGCGATCCTTTCGCTGCATTTGGCAGGTGCATCCTCGATATTGGGAGCGATTAACTTCATAACGACCATATTGAACATGCGCGCGCCGGGCATGACGCTGTTCAAAATGCCGCTATTTGCGTGGTCTATCCTGATTACTGCCTTCCTGTTGCTGTTGTCGCTACCGGTCCTGGCGGGCGCAATCACCATGTTGCTCACAGACCGTAACTTCGACACAACGTTCTTTACGCCGGAAGGCGGTGGCGATCCGATCCTGTTCCAGCATCTATTCTGGTTCTTCGGCCATCCTGAAGTTTACATTCTTATTCTTCCCGGCTTTGGTATCGTCAGCCACATCGTTTCGACTTTTTCCAACAAACCGGTCTTCGGCTATATGGGAATGGCCTTGGCGATGGTTGCGATTGGTGCTGTCGGATTTATCGTCTGGGCACATCACATGTACACGGTTGGCCTGTCCCTCGACACCCAACGTTACTTCGTATTCGCCACCATGGTGATTGCTGTTCCGACAGGTGTGAAGATCTTCTCGTGGATCGCCACCATGTGGGGCGGGTCGATCACCTTCCGTACGCCCATGATCTGGGCAATAGGGTTCATCTTCCTGTTCACGGTTGGTGGCGTTACCGGGGTTCAACTCGCCAATGCGGGTCTCGATCGTGCATTCCACGACACTTATTATGTGGTCGCTCACTTCCACTACGTATTGTCGTTGGGTGCGGTGTTTGCGATCTTCTCAGCCTGGTATTACTGGTTCCCGAAAATGACCGGGTACATGTATAATTCCTTCCTGGCGAAGACCCATTTCTGGCTGACCTTTATCGGGGTCAATCTGGTCTTCTTCCCGCAGCACTTCCTTGGTCTTGCCGGCATGCCGCGTCGCTATGTCGACTATCCGGACGCTTATGCGGGCTGGAACTACGTTTCCTCTATTGGCTCCTATATTTCCGCGTTCGCGATTTTGATATTCCTCTGGAGTATCCTGGAGGCTTTCCAGAAAAAGCGTATAGCCGGCGATAATCCTTGGGGTGAAGGTGCAACGACGCTGGAATGGCAATTGCCTTCTCCGCCGCCTTACCACCAGTGGGAAAAACTCCCGGTGTTCAAATAGGACGAATTATGTCCGCGCCGCATGAGTGGCGCGGAGCACATTAAGCAGGACCAGGACATGGCAATTGCAGAACCAACAAATCCGGCAGTAGAAATATCGAGCGCAATGCCGCGCGATTATTTCGCTTTGCTTAAGCCGCGTGTCATGTCGCTGGTCATCTTTACAGCATTGGTTGGAATGCTGATTGCACCAATTTCGATTGGTCCGGCTCTAGGGACGATTGCCATTCTGTGTATCGCCGTGGGGGCAGGAGCCTCTGGTGCATTGAACATGTGGTATGACGCGGACATCGATGCCGTAATGAGACGGACAGTTTCGAGACCCATACCAGGCAACCGGGTGTCGCCAGGTGAAGCGCTAGTATTTGGACTGGTACTTGCTGGGTTTTCTATAGTGACGCTAGGTCTGCTGACAAACTGGCTCGCGGCAGGTCTGCTGGCATTTACGATATTTTTCTACTCGGTGATTTATACCGCCTGGTTGAAGCGCTCAACGCCACAAAATATTGTGATTGGCGGTGCCGCCGGGGCATTCCCGCCGGTTATTGGATGGGCGGCGATGACAGGTTCCATCGGTTTGGAACCTCTGGTTTTATTCACGATAATCTTTTTGTGGACGCCTCCGCACTTTTGGGCACTTGCCTTGTTCACGGCAGACGACTACGCCCGGGCTGGCGTGCCGATGATGCCAAATGTTGCTGGCGACCGTTCGACAAGAAAACAAATTCTGATTTATTCCGTCTTGTTGGCTGTATCGGGTATAGCGCCATGGTATCTCGGAATGGCCGGTATCGGATACGTGATTTTTGCCACGGTGATGGGTCTGAACTTTATTCGTCTCGCCTGGCTGGTACTTCAGGAAAGCAGTGAAGGCGACAACAAGGCGGCCAAGAAACTCTTTGGCTTTTCAATCATCTACCTGTTCGCCTTGTTCGCGGCATTGTTGATCGAAAATGTGTTGCTCAGGATGCTGTAGGCCATGGAAACCGGAAAACAGATTGAGCTGACCGAGCAGCAGAAAAAGTCCAGACGGGCCAGGAACATCGCGCTTGCGCTATTGCTGGCGGCATTCGCGATAATCCTCTACATCGGCACCTGGGCAAAGTTCGGTGCAAATATCCTGAACAGGGCGCTATAGGGTTGATCAGGTAGATTATGGACGCAGGCGACATGCAGAACACCACCAAACCCCAGGACGCAAGGACACAGCCTCGCAATGCGCGTGTTGTGTTTGCATGCCTTGCCCTCGTCTTGGGTATGGGTGGATTGGCCTATGCGTCTGTACCGCTCTATCAGCTGTTTTGTCAGGTTACCGGATATGGCGGCACAACCCAGCGAGTGGTCAATTCGCAAGGTGTCGAAGTGCTGGATCGCGAAGCAACAGTACGCTTTGACGCCAATACGGCATCGGGACTGAACTGGGAATTCAAGCCGGAACAGCGATCAGTCAAGGTAAAACTCGGTGAAATGATGCAGGTCAACTATTTTATCGAGAACAACACTGATCAGGTTTTGCAGGGCACGGCTACTTTCAATGTGACCCCGCAATCCGTCGGGGCATATTTCAACAAGATCGAATGTTTCTGTTTTACAGACACTGTGGTCCAACCGGGCGAAAGGCTGGACATGCCGGTCGTGTTTTTCCTCGACCCGGATATGGTTGACAGTGAGGAGGTTTCCGGTGTTCGAACAGTAACGCTGTCCTACACGTTTTTCCCGTTGGAAGACGATGAGGAACCGATGACTTCAAGTGCAATTGAAAATACGGCGGATGCAGCCGGGGGTTAATGAAATATTCTGTCCTTGACAGAACGCGAATGCAGAGATTGGGAGCAAACAAATGGCCGATGGTCACGAAGTAAACCATGAGTACCACATCCTCGATCCGAGCCCTTGGCCGCTGATCGGCGGGATTGGTGCATTCATTATGGCGGTTGGTGGCGTCGGCTATATGCGCTGGCTTGCCGACGATCAGTTCCTGTTTGCAGGGCTTGATCTTGCTTCACCCTGGCCGTTCTATATCGGCCTGGTCGTCGTGCTCTACACCATGTTTTCCTGGTGGGCCGACACGATCAAGGAAAGCAATGAAGGCTACCACACCAAGGTAGTATCGCTGCATCTGCGCTACGGCATGATCATGTTCATTGCTTCCGAGGTCATGTTCTTCGTCGCGTGGTTCTGGGCATTCTTTGATGCCAGCCTGTTCGCCGATGAGGCTATACAATATTCCCGGGTCGAATATACCGGTGGACACTGGCCGCCTGATGGCATCGAAGTACTCGATCCGTGGCACTTGCCACTGTTCAATACAATCATCCTGCTGCTTTCGGGTACGACGGTCACATGGGCGCACCATGCGCTTCTGCATAATGATCGCGGCATGTTGAAAGGCATGTTGACCCTAACAGTATTGCTCGGACTTCTGTTCACGGCAGTGCAGGCATATGAGTACATCTATGCTCCATTTGCATTCAAGGATTCCATCTACGGTGCCACGTTCTTCATGGCGACAGGGTTTCATGGCTTCCACGTCATCGTCGGCACGATTTTCCTGATTGTTTGTCTGCTTCGGGCAATGGCAGGCCAGTTCACGCCTCAACAGCATTTCGGTTTCGAGGCGGCTGCCTGGTACTGGCACTTTGTTGATGTGGTCTGGCTGTTCCTGTTCTGCGCGATTTATGTATGGGGTTCATGGGGCGCAGTCATCGCGCACTGACGTAATCGGCATTCGAGCCACCCGTTGGGATTTGCGTTTGGACAAGTATCGTGCACCCGTGGCCTGTCGGTCCCGGGTGCATTTTCATTTTGCGCATGATTTCATGGTGCCCGAATAGCGAGGTTCGGATATTGGCTGACAGGAAATCAGCAGCGGATGTAAATTGGCCGCCACTTTCTCCCATCGAAGTCGGCATGAAATGCGCATGTCCGCGCTGCGGCGAGGGAAGGCTCTATGACGGAATGCTGAAACCTGCGCCAGGATGCATGGCTTGCGGTCTTGATTATGCGTTCATAGATTCTGGAGATGGCCCGGCCGTGTTTGTCATCATGATCCTCGGATTTGTAATTCTTGGACTGGCATTGCTCCTGGAATCTGTTATCCAGCCGCCCATGTGGCTGCAGTTCTTGATCTGGGTACCGGTCACCATCGTATTGTCGCTTTGGACCTTGAGAATTACCAAGGCAATCATGATTGCCCTGCAATATCGAACCGCTGCACGCGAAGGCGAACGTTTGAAATGAAACACTCAAACATCTTGATCCTTGCATGTATCCTTGCGGGCACGGTCTTTCTGTCGGCGCTCGGTATGTGGCAGGTGCAAAGGCTTCACTGGAAAGAGTCGCTCATCGCCGAAGTCGAGGCACGAAGATTGTCGGAACCCATCTCGCTCAACGAGATGGAAATCCGCTGGTCAAATAATCAGGATGTCGACTACTGGCCGGTCAAGATATCGGGTAATTTCGATCATTCCGCCGAGCAATATTTCTACACCACCCATAAAGGTCGGGTTGGCTGGAATATATATACCCCCATGACGTTGTCAGACGGGCGTACCATTTTCGTCAATCGCGGATTTGTTCCGAACGAAATTCGGTCTCCGGAGTTGCGGAAATCTGGCCAGGTGTCAGGCCTGCAGGAATTGACAGGATTGGCAAGAAATCCGTTGAGCGAAAAACCAAATCGTTTCATTCCCGATAACGATGTCCAGCAAAAAATCTTCTACTGGAAAGACATGGGACAAATGGCGCTGTCTGCAGAGCTTGAGGCTGACAGCCTTGTACCGTTTTTTGTCGATGCGAATGATTCGGCCGTTTCAGGTAATTGGCCGCTGGGCGGAACCACGCTGATATCGTTTCCTAACAATCATCTGCAATATGCGATAACCTGGTTTGGCCTGGCGCTGGCACTGGTCGGCGTGGGCGGATATTTCCTGTATTCAATTAACTATCGAAACCGGGCTTGACACGCCCGCATCAGGACCGCTTAGTCTGCCGGTGAAATAGAGCTGAGATAATTGCCATGCAAAATGGAAAACCCCATCTGACATTGAGAATTTGCGGCCCCCGCGGGTTTTGCGCAGGTGTGGACCGTGCGATCCAGATCGTGATCCTCGCGCTCAAGAAATATGGCAAGCCGGTCTATGTCCGGCATGAAATCGTCCACAATCGTTATGTTGTTGAAGGGCTGGAACAACGTGGAGCGATTTTCGTAAAGGAGCTCGACGAAATCCCGCCGACAAAGCAGCCGGTAATTTTCTCAGCCCATGGTGTTCCAAAATCTGTGCCCGAAAATGCCAGGTCACTCAATCTGAACTTCCTCGATGCTACCTGCCCGCTGGTTTCCAAAGTGCACAAGCAGGCCTTGCGTCATTTGCGTCATGGCCGGCATGTGATTCTGGTTGGTCATGATGGACATCCCGAAGTAATTGGCACGCTGGGCCAATTGCCTGAGGGAACCGTCTCCCTGATTGAATCTGTAGAGCAAGCATCCACCTTCGAACCACCCGACGGCAAGCAATTGGGATTTGTCACCCAGACCACGCTGTCGGTTGATGACACTGGGAGCATATTGGAGAAGCTGCATGAGCGGTTTCCTGATCTCGCAGAGCCCGCCGCAGAGTCGATTTGTTATGCAACGACCAATCGCCAGGATGCGGTGAAATATGCTGCTGAAGGGGCAGACCACTTCCTGATCGTCGGTGCGCCGAATTCGTCGAATTCAAAAAGACTGGTTGAGGTAGCGTTGAAATCAGGCGCCAAAAAAGCAGCGTTAGTCCAAAACGCCGGCGAAATAGACTGGTCGGAAATGGATAATGCGTCGGTTGTCGGCTTGTCTGCCGGAGCATCGGCACCTGAGATCTTGGTTGACGAGGTTATTTCCGCAATTCGCTTACGATTTGAAACAACGATCGAATTGGCTGAAACCGCTCAGGAGAATGAGTTGTTCCCGGTAATGCGCGATCTGCGCGATACGCCATTGAGTGATGAAGACATGGCATTTGTAAACGGCTGACGGAGAACAGATTGGCCGTATACACTGATATTCCGGATGACGAATTAACGCTGCATCTTGAGCGATACAATATTGGCGAACTTCACGCCATCAAGGGGATCGCAGAGGGCGTTGAAAATTCGAACTTTCTCATCACCACCGACAACGGCACCTACATACTGACACTGTATGAAAAACGCGTGGATCCTGCCGATCTTCCATTTTTTCTGGGCTTGATGAAGCATCTTTCATCCAAGGGAATTAACTGCCCCGAACCGGTGGAAATGCGTTCAGGAGAGAGCCTGGCACAACTTGCCGGTCGGCCAGCCGCAATTGTCAGCTTCCTGGATGGAATTTCATTACGGAGGCCGTCTTCCGCAAATTGCCGTCAGGCTGGCGAGGTTCTTGCGAAAATGCATGTGGCTGCCAGAGATTTCGACATCAGGCGCGAAAACGCCCTTGGACTGTCTGGTTGGCGCCCCTTGTTTGAAAATTCCCGCGATGGCGCTGACGCTGTATTGAAGGGTCTCACCGACCTGGTGGAAACCGAAATTGAACATCTCCAATCCAATTGGCCTGCGAAACTGCCGGCTGGTGTCATTCATGCAGACATGTTCCCCGACAATGTCCTCTTTCTGAAAAATCAGCTTTCGGGCGTTATCGATTTTTATTTTGCCTGCAATGATCTGCTTGCGCTCGATATCGCGATTTGCCTGAACGCGTGGTGTTTCGAGCCCGACTGGTCCTTCAACGTGACCAAGGCCGGCGCCTTGCTCGCCGGGTACCAGTCGGTGCGCGCTCTTACACAGGAAGAATACAATGCCCTGCCGCTGCTTTGTCGGGGTTCTGCACTACGGTTCTTGCTGACCCGTCTTTTCGACTGGCTAAACGTGCCGCCCAACGCGCTGGTGACACCCAAAGACCCGTCTGAATACATCGCCAAACTCCGGTTTCACCAGGGTGTGAAATCACCTGGCGAATATGGGCTGCACCAATTACCGCTGGAGTCGAAATAGAATGGAGAAATCTGGCGGTAAGGCTTCGCCACGTCCGGTGGAGATTTGGACCGATGGTGCTTGCTCCGGCAATCCGGGGCCAGGCGGTTGGGGCGTATTGATGCGGTTCAACGGCCATGAAAAGGAAATCTTTGGCGGCGAACCGGAAACCACGAATAACCGGATGGAGCTGACAGCAGCCATCATGGCCCTGAATGAACTGAAGCGGCCATGCCCGGTCGAGCTGTATACCGATTCTCCCAGGACTTACATCTCTTTCTAGTTAGATCTCTTGTACCACAATATTGAGTTCCAGGACAATTATGTTGGTTTCTTCTTTCTTCACCCCAGTGATGTTGGACAGGGTTCCTTTCTGTAACACATGTGTTGGCTTCGACATTGTTCCAGTTTGTTTGAGACCATCCCCGATATGTCGTTCCAGTACATCTCCTGAAGGTACAAGATGGGGGAGGCTTTTTTGGTCCACACGCCTCAATAACAAAAGCTCTAAAAAAGCAAAGGAACAAGAGAATGCTAGCTACCCTGATCATTTTTGGCTTTTTTTTTCGATACAACCTCCGCTGAACCAAATTGAAGTGAAGAAAGTTTTCGCATTTTTATACGAAAGTGCTGGAGGACTGGTTCTAGCTCTGCACAAAAAACCGGGGGTTATTTATTTTGCAGATAACTTTAGACTATGCAATGAAAGAGTACACAAATCGCAGTATATTGACATAAATGTGAC
>JBCCEP010000153.1:0-9007 GCA_039030215.1 Pseudomonadota bacterium | reverse complement strand
TGCTCAAGCGCCTGGCCTTGATCGCAAACAATGGCGTCATCGAAATGGTGTTCTACCCGGTGTTCCCACCGGAGCAAAACGCCGAAGACGTTCTCCAATATCTGAATTCGCGCTAGATCAACGAGCGTTTGCAGCAATCCGTGAGTGAACGGTTGGGTGATTTCCCATGTCGATATGGCCGGTATTGATCGGAATGGTCGTTGCTCCGCTAACCCGTTTCTGGGTGCACAGACCACCGCCTTTCGCGCATACGAAGTTATCGGCATTCTGGACATTTGAAGGCAAGCTGCCGCCACTGCTCTCTACGATACCAACATAATAGATCGGGATACCATCCCTTGCCACGGCACGCGCAACATCGATGACGACATTGGCACCCTTGGAAATCCCTGCAAGGCTGAATTGCTCATTCGGATTGGCGGCATGCCGCTTCCGGATATCCTGAATGATCGTGTCCCTGATGCCGCCCGCTTCAAGACCGGTGACCATTAGAAACAGCGAAGCATTCGGGATTTTCTTTTTGAGATTCTTGAAACCGTATCCGATCGCGGTTGCGCTCAGGATACCATTGACCAAATAGGTCTTCGCTGAAGCTGGCCCGGGAACTGCAGCCAGGGCAATACCTAACCCGGCAACTGCGCCTAATGTCATCACCTTCTTGAAGACATTTGCAATTGCAGACTTCAAAATTTCTACCGCCATTTACAGACTCCTCTTTCAGCGTATTGGATTATTGCTGGGTCGTTCGATTCAAGTCAATCGTTTGCGTTTTTCACGAAACTGCGCCATTGCGGTAGCGCACCTGCTCCTGCAGTTTCTCCGTTTGCTTTAACCTCGAAACTGAACATCTCTATGATTGCAAACTATTTTTCAAGGAAATTTGAAACATTTCTGAACACGTCCTGGAACATTTCAGGGGTCAATCGCCTGGTATTCGTGTTGTACCTAGAGCAGTGATAGCTGGAAAAAACCTGTAAATCTGCAATTTCTGCAACGGCCCCGTGTCCGAAAACCGCCTGCGATGGTTTTTGACCCAGGGTCCGCACCGTGGAGTCATGCGAGATCTTGCCGAGCGTCACGATTGCGCGAAGGTTTTTGAAACTGGCAATTGTTGATTCGAGATATTGCCGGCAGTTATTGATCTCTGCACCAACAGGCTTGTTGTCGGGCGGCACACAGCGAACGGCATTCGTAATTGCGCATTTTCTTAATTGCAGACTGTCTTCGGGCGAAGCGCCATAGGACCCTGTTGCAAATCCAAAGCGCAGAAGTGTCTCGTAAAGCAAATCTCCGGCAAAATCCCCGGTAAATGGCCGCCCGGTTCGATTTGCCCCTCTCAGGCCTGGCGCAAGACCGACAATCAACAGCTTGACCTTGTCACTTCCGCCAGGTTCGCTCCATGTTTCAACCGGTCCGTTGAACCATTCCGGTTCCTTGTCGCGCCAGCGTAGTATGTAATCACGTAGTCGCGGGCACGTGGCACATTCATAGGGTGGATCTACGGCAGATGAAACTGCACTGGCAGTCATTGTTAACTCATCCAGGTAACAGCAATCCGAGGCTTGGAACACGGAATCAACGATTTGGCAATGCCTGTCACGTCAACCGAAGTTAGCCGGTTTCAGTATTCCTCGTCTTCAAATTCATCGACGTCTTCATCCATTGGAACGAGTCGCTCTGGCCGCTCGGATGGATCCCTGCCAATCTGGGTCTTGAGACTGGCGATATCCACAAAATGATCTGCCTGTCTGCGCAAATCATCCGCGATCATTGACGGTTGCGTCGAAACTGTCGAGACGACACTTACCTTTCGCCCTCTGCGTTGCAGGGCCTCGACCAGGTAGCGGAAATCCCCGTCACCGGAAAACAGGACGAGGTGATCGACAGTCGTCGCCAATTCCAGCGCATCGACTGCCAGTTCGATATCCATGTTTCCTTTGACTTTTCTTCTACCGGCGGAATCCGTGAATTCCTTGGTTGCCTTGGTAACAACGCGGTAGCCATTATAATCCAGCCAATCAATCAGCGGTCTTATGGAAGAATATTCCTGATCTTCAATCAGGGCAGTATAATAATATGCCCGAAGCAGATACGCCTGTTTCCCGAAATGCTTCAACATCCGCCTGTAATCGATATCGAAGCCCAGCGCCTTTGACGTCGCATATAAATTGGCGCCGTCAATCAGCAATGCTATTTTTTCTCTTTGATCGAACATAGGTCCTCAATTGGTGGGTTGCATAATTTATTAATATTAGTGCACTCGTCGTTCGACCTACTGAATACATTAGTTAATAGCACCAGCTATAACGCCGATTGATAAATTACACTCGGTGTCCTGCCCGGCCGCAAGCCTGTTAATTGCCGAACAAGACGATTTAACTGTCCAAATTAGCCCGAAGATTTGCCGGGACTATTGGCATATGGTCTTATATACAACCCCATATATTGGGTTTTGCATACCTAGGCATGTGCGAATTTCCTTGAAATTGCAACAATTTCCGTCTAGGCAGTGCCCAAATTCCCCAATTGATCAACATATGGGAGCGTTGCATGGCACGCGTAACAGTCGAAGATTGCATCGACAAGGTCGATAATCGTTTTGAATTGGTGTTGTTGGCCGGTCACCGCGCACGCCAGATTTCCTCTGGCGGACAGATTACGGTTCCCCGCGACAACGACAAGAATCCGGTTGTGGCTCTGCGCGAGATCGCCGAAGAAACCCTGTCGCCGGAAGATCTGAAGGAAGACTTGATCCATTCGCTTCAGAAACATGTCGAGGTCGACGAACCAGAGCAGGAAGTTGTCGAAGCGCCGGTAATTCCGGAAATGCCGGTCGCAGCACCAGTGTTTACTGAATCCGAAGACAAGCCGGAAAGTGATGTCAAATTCGACCGGTTATCCGAAGATGAACTGCTGGCGGGAATTGAAGGCCTGGTACCGCCCGAAAAGAGCGACGATTATTAATTCAAGCTGATTTTTACATCAGACGCGCGCGCGGTTACCATGACCGCGCGTTTTTTTTGTTGTTGCCTGGCGTTGGAGGGGCTTGGCACCTACCTAATACAGGCGCAATGTAGAAACTATGGCATGCGGCAATACGGTGACACTTGAACCATGATGCGTCAGTACGAACTCGTCGAGCGGATCAACAAATACAAGAAGAACGCTGACGAAGCGCTTCTGAACAAGGCTTATGTCTACGCAATGCAGAAGCATGGCGAGCAAACGCGCGCCAATGGCGATCCTTATTTCTCGCATCCCCTTGAAGTTGCAGCGATTTTGACAAATCTGAAACTCGATGAGGAAACCATCGCGGTCGCACTGCTTCACGACACGATCGAAGATACCGACGCGACGCGCAATGAAATAGATTCCATGTTTGGCGAGAAGATTGGCGATCTCGTCGAAGGGCTGACAAAGCTGAAGCGTCTCGATCTGGTTTCCAAAAAGGCCGAGCAGGCCGAAAATCTGCGCCGGCTTCTATTGGCGATATCCGACGATGTAAGGGTTCTGCTGGTCAAACTTGCAGACAGGCTCCACAACATGCGCACGCTTGATCACGTGCCCGAGGAAAAAAGGGCCCGCATCGCGACCGAAACGATGGAGATCTACGCTCCGCTCGCCGGTCGTATTGGCATGCATGATATGCGTGAAGAGCTTGAAGAGCTGTCTTTCCGTTACATGAACCCGCAGGCATATGAAACGGTGACCGAGCGCTTGACCGGACTTGCGGAGAAAAACCGGGATCTGGTTTCCACCATTTCAAGAGCCTTGTCCGAAAAGTTCGAACGCGAAGGCATAGACGCAACCGTTAGAAGCCGCCAGAAAAAAGCCTTTTCCGTTTTCCAGAAAATGGAACGAAAATCGGTTGGTCTGGAGCAACTGTCTGATCTTTATGGCTTCCGGGTAATCGTCGACGATACCGAATCCTGCTATCGCGCGTTAGGTATCGTCCACACCACTTGGCAAATGGTTCCGACACGGTTCAAGGATTTCATATCCACACCCAAACAAAATGATTACCAGTCGATCCACACCACAGTGATCGGACCATCGAATCAGCGGGTTGAACTGCAGATACGGACCTGGGAGATGCATCGTGTTGCCGAATATGGGGTGGCAGCGCACACATTATATAAGGATCACCTTGAAAACGGGAACGATAGGGAAAAAGAGGAAAACGCCTATGAGACCCTGCGGCAGACAATCTCCCAACTAGCGGACGGTCTGAATCCCGAAGAATTCCTCGAACATACCAAGCTGGAACTGTTTCTCGATCAGGTATTCTGTTTCACCCCCAAAGGGCGGATAATTGCGCTGCCTAAAGGTGCCACGCCAATCGATTTTGCCTATGCCGTTCACACCGATATCGGAAACACCTGTGTCGGCTGCAAGATCAATGGCAAGATCATGCCGGTAATCACCGAACTGCATAACGGTGACGAAGTCGAGATTGTGCGCTCCAAGGCCCAGACACCGCCGGCAGCGTGGGAATCGGTTGTTGTCACCGGCAAGGCACGTGCCGCTATCAGGCGCGCGACCCGCGTTTCAATTCGCAAGCAATATTCCGGTTTGGGTTCGCGAATTCTGGAACGCGCATTCGAGCGTGCCTCCAAGCCGTTGGAAAGTGACGCGCTTAGCGCGGCTTTACCCCGCCTGGCCAGGGAAACGATAGACGATGTCTATAGTGATGTCGGGCGCGGTGAGCTTTCATCAATCGACGTCATCCGCTCGGTTTACCCAGACTATAAAGACGAGCGGGTAAACCATCGTCCCAGCAATGGCGAGGATGGCTGGTTCGGACTAAAGGCCGGCAGCAGCATGATTTTCCGGTTTCCCGGAAGTCGCGCCAAGTCCAAAAAGGTGAAGGCTACCGAAAGCGCGATCCCGATTAGGGGCGCTGGCAGCGATCTCCCCGTAAGATTTTCGCCCAATGGCGGGGCAATTCCAGGGGACCGGATTGTTGGCATAATCACGCCGGGTGAGGGAATCACGATCTATCCGATCCAGTCCAGCGAACTGACCCAATATGACGATCAGCCCGATCGCTGGCTCGACGTGCGTTGGGATATCGAGGAGGGCAATTCCGACAGGTTTCCCGCACGCGTTCGTATCCTGGCGATAAATGAGCCGGGTACGCTGGCAAAGATCGCAGAAATAATGGCAAACAATGATGCCAATATTCAAAATCTCTCGATGAAAACCACGACCCCCGATTTCATGGAAATGATATTTGACATTGATGTATGGGACGTAGGACATCTGACAAGAATTACTCGCCAACTGTCTTCAAAACCAATCGTGAGCGTTGCAGAACGATTAATCGGATAGTTTGTGCCGTTCTCCGGAACATGAAAATATGGAAATCGGTCAATGAACAAAGAGCAAGTTATTGATATTTTTCGTCAATCCGGTGCGATACTGGAGGGACACTTTATCCTCAGTTCCGGATTGCGAAGTCCCGTATTCCTGCAAAAGGCCCGGGTCTTTATGGACGCGGACAAGACTTCACAGCTTTGCGCAGCGCTTGCAGAAAAACTGCGTCAGTCTGGCTTTGGCGATATCGACTATGTCGTTGGTCCTGCCGTCGGCGGGATCATTCCCGCATATGAAACATCCCGGCATTTGCAGGTGCCCAATATCTGGGTCGAGCGTGAGGACGGAAAGTTCAAGCTACGTCGTTTTGAGATACCCGATGGCGCACGCGTGGTTGTAATCGAAGACATTGTCAGCACCGGCCTGTCGATCCGCGAAACCGTTGATGCGTTAAGGGAAATCGGCGCCGACGTATTGGCCGCTGCCTGCATTGTTGACCGTTCTGCTGGCAAATCTGATGTGGGTGTTCCACTGATCGCGCTAGCCGAATATGAGGTGCCGGCATATCCCGCTGACGATCTGCCGCCTGAACTGGCAGCGATCGCGCCGGTCAAACCCGGTAGCAGACACTTGAACCAAACTGCACCGGGAAAGGGTTGACTGTCGCTTTAATTCGGTCGAACAGAGTTTATTAAGCCAGTCGTGATAAGACATCGACATTGTACAGATGTTACAAAAGCAATAGTCTCGATTATCCGGTGCTATGACGCGCCAGAATATGATTTTTGGTCCATGTAATGTTGTTCGGACGCAGGGAACCCGCAAGCTGGCGGGAAAAATTCAGGATTGCGATATGGCCGCGCCGTAGTTGGTTGCGGTCTGCGAAGTATGTTGCAAAACGGGTATTGCGTCTTACCGGATCACCACATGCAGTTGCCGCCGGTGTCGCCGCCGGTGTTTTCGCGTCTTTCACGCCATTTCTGGGGCTGCACTTTCTGCTGGCCTTTGCTGTTGCCTACATTATTGCCGGCAATTTCATCGCAGCCGCAATGGGTACCTTCTTCGGCAACCCGCTTACTTTTCCCCTTATCTGGGGTTCGACCTATTCGGTAGGCGATTTCATTCTTTCCGGCGCAGGTAGTCACAACAGGAATATCGCCGGTAATGGACATATGAAGGTCGAGGAATTTTCCAGGGTTGACCTGTTCGAGCTTGGTTTTTCCGGTATCTGGGACAAGATAATCGGGCTTTGGGACCCGGTGGTCAAACCCATGACAATTGGAGCGATACCTCTTGGTATCACCGCCGGGATTATTGCCTATGTCATAACCCGCTGGCTCGCGATTGTATTCCGTAACGCGAGAAAGAAACGGATGGATGCCAAGGCGGCCCTTTTGGCTGAACTTGCCGATCAGGATGAAGCGACCGTTCAGCAAGAAGAACCTGTCCAGGACAAAGAAATTGATTCTGACGTGGTCGATATCCAACCAAAGATCGAAGAAAAACGTAATCAGCAGGAAAAAATTGATACCGCAGCCGAATAGCGTTGTATCAGGAGATATTGGTCCATGATTATTGGCTTGGGAAGCGATTTGATTGATATCAGACGCATTGAGCGAACCCTAGAGCGGTACAAGGATCGTTTCACAAACCGGGTATATACCGAGATAGAGCGGCAAAAATCCGATCGCCGCCGCATGCGCGCGGCATCCTACGCAAAGCGGTTCGCAGCGAAGGAAGCCTGCTCAAAGGCCCTCGGTACCGGTATCAGCAGGGGCGTTTACTGGCGGGATATGGGCGTGGTCAATCTTCCCGGTGGCAAGCCGACGATGAAACTGCAAAATGGCGCTGCAAAAAGGCTTGCCGAAATGGTGCCCGATGGCTACGAAGCACACATTCATGTGACAATCACGGATGATTTCCCGTTGGCACAGGCATTTGTGGTAATTGAAGCGCGCGCTGTTGAAACTGCTGACTGAAATGGGTAAGGCAGGTTCGCCAGCCAGTTCTTCATGTCAGTGCATCGCGTTTGGTTTCAAAAAAATTGCAGGATCGATAGCTTAGCCATCACTGAAGAACCAACCCTCGAAAGCCGATCGCAACTCCTCTTGATAAAATAGAAATTCACACCCGAACGGATACACAATCGTGGCGCAAGACACAGATACGAAAAAAGAGAAGAAACAGGGCGGACTGTCGGAAACAGTCAAGGTTATATTACAGGCGCTGTTGCTTGCCGTTGTGGTCCGGACCTTTCTTTATCAGCCGTTCACAATTCCGTCGGGTTCCATGATGCCGACCCTTCTCGTTGGGGACTACCTGTTCGTCTCGAAATTTTCCTACGGATATTCGCGCTATTCATTTCCGTTCGGTCCGGATCTGTTTGATGGCCGGATCTGGGCGGGAGATCCCAAGCGTGGGCAAATCGTGGTCTTCAAACTGCCGAGCAATCCCAGCATTGACTACATCAAGCGCCTGGTCGGACTGCCCGGCGACAAGATCCAGATTATCGATGGTGTAATGCATATTAATGGCACTGCGATAAAGCGGGAAGCAAAGGGAACCTGGACACCTGAAGACGGCGGCCCTGCAATCCCCGTTTACGTCGAGACTTTGCCGAATGGCGTGACCTATGAAACGCTCGATGTAAATCCGCGCGCCGAAGGTGACAATACCCCGGTATTTGAGGTTCCGCCTGGCCACTACTTCATGATGGGCGACAATCGGGATAACTCGCTGGACAGCCGCTTCACCGTTGGATTTGTACCTTTTGAAAATCTTGTCGGTCCGGCATCGGTCATCTTCTTCTCCGTCAAGAATGATGCCCATCCGCTGGCATTCTGGCGCTGGCCGTCGGATATGCGGGTAGATCGCCTTTTCAAGGGGCTCTCTGAGTAGCTGACGTGGCATCGGCATCCACGACAAGCACCGAACGCGGCCGCAAACGGTTTGGTGCGCTCGAAAAGCGGATTGGTTATGCCTTTGCCAGCCACGATAACCTCGAACGTGCATTGACCCATGCCAGCGTTCGAAAGAAGGCCGACGACGGATTTCACTATGAACGTCTTGAGTTTCTCGGCGACAGGGTTCTCGGTCTTGCTATCGCGGATATGCTCAACAGGGAATTTCCGCAGGCTAATGAAGGCGAGCTCTCACTTCGATTGAACGCGCTTGTAAACGGAAAAACACTCGCCGAAATCGCCGACGAACTCGGCCTGCATCAATTTATTCGCACCGGCGGTGATCTCAAGGAACTCACCGGAAAGCGGATGCGAAATGTCAGGGCGGATGTCCTCGAGGCGTTGATTGCCTCAATCTATATAGACGGTGGGCTTGAGGCAGCGCGCCAGTTTGTTCAGCGATTTTGGGAAGATCGATTGCACGATGCAGGTGCAGCACGCCGCGATTCCAAAACTCACCTGCAGGAATGGGCACATGCCAACAGGCTGGCTTCGCCCCGTTACACGGAAAAAAGCCGCTCCGGACCTGATCACGATCCTGTCTTCACGGTTTCCGTAAAACTGCCCGGAATGGCCATTTGCCTGGGGCAGGGGCGGTCGAAGCGGGCAGCGGAGCAATCAGCAGCGCGGGCAATGCTGGTGCGTGAAGGCGTTTGGAACGACGAGGATGAAGAGCTGTGACTGATCAGGACACGGCAAACACAAGGGCGGGATTTGTTGCCCTGATCGGC
>JBCCEP010000152.1:0-9048 GCA_039030215.1 Pseudomonadota bacterium | reverse complement strand
GTTCTGGCCTCGATCGGTTCGGAGCGTATTCCACTCACCCCTGACACACCCACCGTGGCAGAACTGGTCCCGGCGCTCAATGTCGCCCTCTGGAATGGGCTGTTTGTACACAAGGACACCCCACAGGATGTGCGCGAAAAGATCATCGCCGTCGCCGAAAAAACCGTGATGTCCGATCGCGCGCAGAAGCTTGCTTCTGAAACAGGCGCAGCCGTCTATTGGAAAAATGCGGATGATGTGACCAGCCAGATCCAGTCAGATATCGAGACACTCGCCCATATCGACAAGGTCCTGGGCAACTGATCGGCTACCGGTCTTGGCGGGCTGCCGACTTGGCCCGCCTGTCCGGCAGGGGAGGAGAAAACCATGTCGCGAGTAAAAACGCTGCAGGCGCTGTTCAAGCGGTATCGCCGGCCCGGAGATCTTGTATTTGCCTGGTTGTTCCTTGCAATTTCAGTATTTCTTCTCACGCAACTTTGGGATCAGGCTGCCTATAAGGCAGGTGGCAAGCTGTTTGCCCAACCGAGATTCTGGCCAGCAGTATCCCTATCGCTGATGACCATGTTTGCTGCTTTGCACTTGTATGGGTCGGCGATATCGGAGCGGCTGGACGGCCGCTGGCAAGAGGTCGCACTTTGGGTCAGCGCATTGGAGTTTGCCGCCTGGTTCGTCGCCTATGCCTTTGTCGTTCCCTATGTCGGATATTTACCGGCTACCTTGATATTTGCAGTCCTCCTGACCCTGCGTGCAGGGTACCGCAGCCGCACCGCCCTGATTGGGGCGGCGGCGGCTGCAATTGTGATTGTGCTGCTTTTCAAGTCGTTCCTACAGGTCAAACTGCCTGCCGGAAAAATCTATGACTCATTGCCGGATGGCATTCGTCAAATAATGCTAACCTATTTCTGAGTGGAGCCTGCCATGGAAAATTTACTGGCCGGAGCAATGATGCTGGCCCGATGGGATGTTCTACTAGCTCTGTTCATTGGCTCCATTGGTGGTGTCATCATCGGCGCAATTCCCGGTGTCGGACCTGCTGTCGCGATCGCCATATTGCTGCCCGCAACCTTCGCGCTCGATCCAATTGTCGGTTTGACAATGCTTCTGGGCATTTACGGCTCATCCATGTATGGCGGCGCAATACCGGCTGTACTGATCAATACACCAGGCACGGCGGTAAACGCCCTGACATCCTATGACGGTTACCCGCTGACCAAACGCGGCGAAGCCCATCGTGCCGTATCCCTAGCCTATAGCGCGTCCTTCTGGGGTGGTATTTTCGGTATTCTGTGCCTGATCCTGCTGTCCCCGGTCCTGGCGCTGATCGCACCAATGTTTGGTAGTCGGGAAATTTTCCTGGCAGCACTATTGGGGATTATTCTCGTCATTCTCGCCCATCGCGGGCAGATCTTCGCCGCAGGCATGCTGGCAATGTTCGGAATTTTCCTCCAGACCATTGGGCTCGATGCGGTTACCTATACACAACGCTATACCTTCGGACTGACATTTCTCTCCTCGGGGGTGAACTTGATCGTTGTCGTGTTGGGTCTCTTCGCATTAAGCCAGGCATTCTTCCTGCTCACTAAACCGGATGAAAGCCCTGATGCAAAACCAGTCAGCGGAAAACTCACGGCCGGTTTCAGGGAGTTGTTGAAGCACAAGCGCGTAGCAACGGTCGCTTCGAGCTTTGGTGTCATCCTCGGCATGATCCCGGGGACCGGCGAATTTACCGCACAGTTCATGAGCTATACTTACGCGCAGAAAACCTCCAAGACACCTGACAAGTTTGGCAAGGGGTCGCCCGAGGGACTGATCGCTTCGGAAGCTGCAAACAACGCTGTACCGGCAGCGGCAATGATCCCGCTCCTGGCACTGGGTATTCCTGGCGAAGCCCTGACGGCAATGATGCTGTCGGTATTCTACGTGCACAACGTCATACCTGGACCGCAGCTGTTCCAGAACGATATTGATCTGGTCTACGGGCTTTATCTGGCACTGATACTGCTCAACGTCATCGTGTTTTGTTTCCTCCTGTTTTCAACCAACCTGATGACCAAGATCATCCGGGTTCCGACACGGTTTCTCGGCGTATTGATCCTCATCCTGTCTTTTGTCGGCGTCTATTCACTGCGCAATTCACTGACGGACTGCATGATCGCCGCCGGTTTCGGCATATTGGGGCTAATCCTCAAGCGTCTGAATCTGCCGATTGTCCCGATCATTCTGGGAATGGTCCTGGGAGGGATAATGGAGGTCAAGCTGCGCTCGGCCCTGCCCCGTCTGAAGACGCCGCTCGACATGATCGACCGTCCGATTTCTTTCATCCTCTTCGTCCTGATCCTGCTGGTTCTGGTGATGCATGTGCGTACTCTGATCAAGGAGTATAAGGCGCACCTGCCAGAGGAAGATCATGAAATTCACGATACCCAATTGCGATGACTATCATGGAACAGGTTAGAATTGACGCACTCAGGGCAAAGCCCGTCTCCCCGCAATCCCATTTGATTGACGGACAAACCCTTTCTGCATCTGACAGCGGGCAGATGGAGGTGCTGTCGCCAATTGACGGTAATGTTCTGACGACGGTCGCAAGAGGCACCGCCGAAGATATGAACGCCGCGATCGCCGCCGCCCGTTCGGCTTTCGAAGACAAGCGCTGGGCCGGGCAGCCACCAGCGGCGCGCAAGAAGGTTCTCGCAAAATGGGCAGAGCTGATCGAAGCAAACGCACTTGAACTGGCCGTATTGGGCGTGCGCGACAACGGTACCGAAATCAACATGGCAATAAAGGCAGAACCTGGTTCTGCCGCCGGAACCATCCGTGACTACGCAGAAGCGCTGGACAAGATCTACGGCGAAATCGCCCCGACGTCAGATGACGTCCTTGGTCTCGTTCACAAGGAACCGGTAGGTGTTGTCGGCGCCATCATACCCTGGAATTTCCCCTTGATGATTGGCGCATGGAAATTGGGACCAGCCTTGGCTACCGGCAACTCGGTCGTGTTGAAACCAGCAGAAACGGCATCGCTGTCCCTGATCCGGATGGCAGAACTTGCTCATGAAGCTGGCCTGCCACCTGGCGTATTGAACGTCGTAACCGGCGAAGGCGCTGTTGTCGGCAAGGCAATGGGTCTCTCCATGGATGTCGATGTGCTCGTCTTTACCGGATCTGGTGCCACCGGGCGGCGTTTGTTGGAATATTCCGCCAGATCGAACCTGAAGCGGGTCTATCTCGAACTGGGCGGCAAATCCCCCAACATCGTATTCGCCGATGCCCCCGATCTGGAACAGGCCGCCAAGACGGTCGCGATGGGTATCTTCCGCAATTCCGGTCAGGTTTGCGTCGCCGGTTCCCGCCTTCTGGTTGAAGCGTCCATCCACGATGAATTTGTCGCGGCAGTCGGCAGTGCTACCGAGCGTCTGCGGGTGGGCGATCCTTTGGATCTGAATTCCGACATTGGCGCGGTAAATTCCGAACGGCAATTGACGCAAAATCTCGGCTTTGTCGAGAAGGCGTTGGTTGAGGGTGGAGAAATCGCTTTCGGAGGAACACGCATTCTCGAGGAGACCGGCGGATACTACATGGCGCCGACAATTGTCACCGGTGTGACACCGGATGCAACAATTGCGCAGCAGGAGGTTTTTGGTCCGGTATTGACCGTGACCGCCTTTGACGATGAAGCCGAAGCAATTCACCTCGCCAATTCGACGGTCTATGGACTTGCAGGCGGAGCATGGACATCAAACCTCTCGCGCGCCCATCGCATGATACGCGAGGTCCGTACCGGGGTTATGCATGTGAATACTTATGGCGGCGCCGATGGCACTGTTCCATTGGGAGGTGTGGGACAGTCCGGGAACGGGCATGACAAGTCGCTGCATGCGCTTGAAAAATACATCAATCTTAAGACTGCCTGGATCAAACTCTAATTCCAGCCGGGAGGAAAGCAACATGTCGGAAAAAACCATCCTCGTGGTCGGAACCTATGACACCAAGGATGACGAGCTGGCATTCTTGGCGCAGGTCATTCGCGAACAAGGCGGCAAAGTGGTCACGATGGACGTCTCTGTTCTAGGCGACCCATCCCAACCGACCGACTATTCCAAACATGACGCCGCGCAGGAGGGCGGAAGCACGATCCAGGCCGCCATTGATTCAGGTGACGAAAACCATGCCATGCAGATCATGGCTGCCGGTGCATCCGCACTTGCTGCAAGGCTGTTCTCCGAAGGCGTTTTTGATGGCGTGATTGTGCTTGGCGGTACCATGGGTACCGATCTCGCACTCGATATCTGCACGGCACTGCCCGTGGGCATACCAAAATACATCGTTTCGACGGTTTCCTTCTCTCCCTTGATCGAGGCAGGCAGGCTGGCCGCAGATACCCAGATGATCCTGTGGGCCGGTGGCCTTTATGGGCTGAACTCGGTTTGCAAGGCGTCGCTTAGCCAGGCTGCCGGCGCGGTACTTGGAGCAGCACGCGCGGTAAAGCCGGTCGACCAAGCAAAGCCGCTGATCGGCATGACTTCCCTCGGCAAGTCTGCCCTGAAATACATGGTTCCGCTAAAGCCGGCACTCGAAGAGCGCGGCTATGAAGTGGCTGTATTCCATTCGACAGGGATGGGCGGACGGGCGTTCGAAAACCTGGCTTCACAGGGCGCATTTGCCTGCGTGTTTGATTTTTGCACACAGGAATTGGGGAATCATGTTCACGGTTCGAACATCTCCGCAGGTCCTGGACGATTGACAGGTGCCGGTCTGCACGGAACACCACAGCTTGTTTCTCCGGGCTGTTATGATCTGGTTGATGTGGTCGGTTGGCAGGCTCTTCCGGATAAATGGTTGAAGCATGAGAAACACGCACATAACAGACTACTGACTTCCATTTTGTTGAACAGCGAGGAACGAAAAGCCGTTGCCGACGCGCACAACAAACAACTGGCAAGTGCAAAGGGGCCAGTCGCAGTGCTCTTGCCGATGCAGGGACTGGGAGAATGGGATCGCCCCGGCGGATCCTTACGCGACGAGGAGGGGTTGAAGACGTTTCTTGAGGCCATAGAGGCAGGCCTTCCGGGCAATGTCGACAAGCATCTGATTGACGGGCATATCAACGACGCAATATTCGCCGAAACCGCACTTGCGATATTCGACAATTGGCGCTCGTCTGGCGTTATAAAGCCATAATTTAGACCCGCCGCATATCGATGCTAATCGCTTTTGTCCGGGTCCAGCAGCGAGAGCAGATCAAGCAATTGCTCGTAATTGGCCTCGCCAATCGACACCTTGAAACCCTCTACAATCTGCACGGCATGGTCAACATTATCGTCGATGATTTTCTGCCCGGCATCGGTAATTGCGATCACCTGCCGGCGCCGGTCCGTCTTGTCCTGCACCTGGCTGATCAGCCCTTTCTTGCGCATGGATTGCGCAATTCGGGTAAGACTTGGAAAAAGCAGACTGGCACGATCTGCAAGGGTCGATGCATCAAGCGGACCATGTTCGTCGAGCACCCGCAATACCCGCCATTGCTGCTCGGAAATTCCGGTCTCCGCCAGCATTTCCCGGATCGGAATCATCACGCCTTCGCGTGCGCGAATTAGCGCGATCGGCAGTGATCTTGTTGTTGGCGGCAGTTTATTTTTCATCTTGCGATTTTCAACCAGAGAGCATGGCTCTTCAACATCAGAAACTTGTCCTCTGTTGCCAATTAAAACTTGACATAACAAGCATTATTTAATTAACATAGCAATATTTAACATGTTAAGGAATTTTTATGCCGCACTTCCATATAGACTATTCGGCCAATCTGGAAGATGTCATCGACATTGGTGCGTTTTGTGAGGCGATCCGTAAAGAGGCTGCAAAAATCGAAACATTCCCGCTAGCAGGAATTCGGGTTCGTGCGACACGTGTAGACCATTATGCAATAGCGGATGGAAATCCGGAACATGGATTTATCGATATTTCAGTACGCCTGAGAGAGGGGCGCGAGAATGATGTAAAGCAGGAGGCCATTGCTCGAATATTCGAGGCCGCGAAGGCATTTATTGGGCCCGCTATGGAAACCAGGCCAATCGCACTCTCGGCGGAAATGCGCGATATCAACGCTGTATTTTCTCCAAAGCACAGCACCATCAGAGATCACCTGAGGGATAGTGAATGACTGCACTGGAACAAAACATAGAGAAACTGGGCAGCTATCTGTCACGCTTTGAAAAATCCGGTGTGAAAAACAGGATTGATGGTCAGGATCAAGACGGCTCGGCCGGCGAATTCGAGAATATTTCGCCGGTCGACAAGAGCGTGATCTGCAAGGTGGCCCGTGGCGATGCGTCCGATATCGAAGCAGCCGCGCAGGCTGCCGCGAAGGCCTTTGTGACCTGGCATGATATGCCGGCGGTGCAAAGACGGAGCATTCTGATCAAGGTCGCCGAACAGATTGAAGCACGGGCCGAGGAGATTGCCCTTTGCGAATGTTGGGACACTGGCCAGACCCTGCGCTTCATGTCGAAGGCAGCGCTGCGCGGCGCGGAAAACTTCCGTTATTTCGCGGATCAGGTTGTCCAGGCCGGTGACGGGCAACATCTGAAGTCACCCACGTTGATGAACGTCACAACCCGCGTACCGATTGGGCCGGTCGGCGTGATCACACCATGGAACACCCCATTCATGCTGTCGACCTGGAAGATTGCGCCCGCACTGGCTGCCGGTTGCAGTGTCGTTCACAAGCCGGCTGAGGCTTCACCCCTGACGGCCCGCCTCCTGGTCGAAATCGCGGAAGAAGCGGGCCTTCCGCCCGGCGTATTGAACACCGTAAACGGATTTGGCGATGAAGCCGGGAAAGCCCTCACAGAACACCCCGCGATAAAGGCGATCGCCTTTGTCGGCGAAAGCCGCACCGGATCCATCATAACCAAGCAGGGAGCCGATACGCTCAAACGCATGCACCTTGAACTAGGTGGCAAGAATCCTGTCATAGTATTTGACGATGCCGACCTCGAGCGTGCGCTCGATGCGGTCATCTTCATGATCTATTCGATTAATGGCGAACGCTGCACCTCTTCCTCGCGTCTCCTTGTCCAGGACACAATCCGTGAGGAATTCGAGGTCAGGCTTGTTGAACGCGTCAACAAGATCAAGGTCGGTCACCCGCTCGATCCGGAAACCGAGATAGGACCGTTGGTAACCGAGGAACACTACAACAAGGTCACAAGCTATTTCGATATAGCTGGTCAGGACGGAGCAACCATTGCGGCAGGCGGGGTCAAAATTGGTGACGAAGGCTACTTCGTGCGCCCTACCCTGTTTACTGATGCCAACAATCAAATGCGCATTGCCCGCGAAGAGATTTTCGGACCGGTGCTGACCTCAATTCCGTTCTCGACCGAAGAAGAGGCACTCGAAATCGCAAATGACACGCCCTATGGCCTGACCGGTTACGTCTGGACCAATGACCTGACCCGTGCACTGCGATTTACCGACAGGCTGGAGGCAGGGATGATTTGGGTAAATTCCGAAAATGTGCGCCACCTTCCGACGCCCTTTGGCGGCGTCAAGGCCAGTGGTATCGGCAGAGATGGCGGTGACTGGTCGTTTGAATTCTACATGGAGCAGAAGAACATCGCTTTTGCCACAGGCCAGCACAAGATTACGCGACTAGGAACCTAAGGGGGAAAAATCATGGGTGAAATCAAATTCGCAATGTGGTGTTCTCTGCCCAAAAGGAGAAGCTGATGCCAGTTCCCACGCCGAACCTTTATCCGGATTTCAACACAATTCGCTTGTCCCATGTGTGTTTGAATGTCAGCGATCTTGCCGCTTCTTCGAAGTTCTACTCGGAGATTCTGGGACTGCAAATCACGGATGAAACCGACACCCATATCTATCTGCGAGCGATGGAAGAACGCGGCCATCATTGCGTCATCCTGCAAAAATCCGATCAGCCAGGTACGGTTGAAGTGATGGGTTTCAAGACCTTCGACGAGGACGATCTCGATCGGGCGGAGAGCTACTTCAAGGCGAAGGGGCGGCCTACAGAATGGGTAGAGCGGCCTCACCAGGGCCGTACGCTGCTGACATCCGACAATATTGGCATACCGCTGGAATTCTATCACAAGATGGACCGGTTGAAGCCGATCCATCAGGAGTATTCGCTATATCGTGGTGTCAAACCTCTGCGAATTGATCACTTCAATTGTTTCTCTCATGACGTCGATGCATCAGCCGAATTTTACAGCGATTTCGGTTTCCGGGTAACGGAGTATACAGAGGACGAAGCAAGCAAGAAGCTTTGGGCAGCCTGGCTGCACCGCAAGGGCGGGGTCCACGACATGGCATTCACCAATGGCACCGGACCACGGATGCACCATGTCGCATTTTGGGTGCCGACGCCATTGAACATTATCGATTTGCTCGACCTGATGGCCACCACCGGCTATGTCGACAATATCGAGCGCGGACCGGGTCGCCACGGAATTTCCAACGCATTCTTCCTCTATATTCTCGATCCTGATGGTCACCGCATCGAAATCTATTGCTCGGACTACCAGACGGTAGATCCGGATCACGAACCAATAAAGTGGGATCTGAAAGACCCGCAAAGACAGACCTTGTGGGGTGCGCCCGCGCCGCGAAGCTGGTTTGAGCACGGTACCAAATTCGTCGGCGTGAAAACAAAGGGCTCGGAAATCGAGTCCAGTCCGATCATCGCACCATAGGTAAGCTGATGGACTGGGACGACTTCTCCCATTGGGGTAAACACATCTCGGACTGGGCAGCACAATACCACAAGACGATCGCCAACCGCCCGGTCAGGGCGCGGACGCGGCCGGGTGAGATCAGTACACAACTGCCTAAACTCCCCCCTGACTCTGCTGAGCCGATGGCGGAGATTTTGGGGGATTTCGAGCAGATTGTAATGCCCGGCATGACCCATTGGCAGCATCCCCGCTTCTTCGCCTATTTTCCGGCAAATGCAGCCCCTCCCTCCATGTTGGCCGACATGTTGGTTACAACCATCGCTGCACAATGCATGTTGTGGCAGACCTCGCC
>JBCCEP010000151.1:0-9065 GCA_039030215.1 Pseudomonadota bacterium | reverse complement strand
CGATTATGCAGAAAAACTTGGGAGACAATCATGAAATATTTGAAGACAAGTGCAGCGGCTCTTATGGCCTCAGCGTGTATTATGGCTGCTTCGTCAGCTCATGCAGCAGGTGAAACAATTTGTCTGATTACAAAGACGGACACGAATCCGTTTTTTGTAAAGATGAAGGAGGGCGCTGCTGCCAAGGCTGAAGAGTTGGGAATGACGCTGAAAGCCTTTGCCGGCAAGGTTGATGGTGATCATGAGACACAGGTGCAAGCGATTGAAACCTGTATTCTGGATGGGGCGAAAGGAATCCTCTTAACCGCTTCGGACACCGGCTCCATAGTTCCGGCGGTAAGACAAGCCCGCGACGCGGGTATTCTTGTTATTGCACTTGATACGCCACTCTCTCCAGTCGATGCGGCGGACGCGACCTTTGCTACCGACAATTACAAAGCCGGTCTTCTTATCGGCCAATGGGCAAAGGCAAAGATGGGAGATGCCGCTGCTGATGCGAAAATCGCAACTCTGGACCTGAATGTCAGCCAGCCAACCGTGGATGTTCTACGTAATCAGGGTTTCCTTGAAGGATTCGGAGTTGAACTTGCTGACCCGAATGTAATTGGTGACGAAACAGATCCCCGGCTGGTTGGAAGCGATGTAACCGACGGCAACGAAGAAGGCGGTCGCCGCGCGATGGAGAACCTTCTCGCTAAAGATCCATCCATAAACATCATACACACAATCAACGAGCCGGCGGCAGCCGGCGCCTATGAAGCGTTGAAGGCGATCGGTCGTGAAAATGACGTGTTGATTGTTTCGGTCGACGGCGGCTGCCCTGGTGTTCAGAATGTTGAAGCTGGCGTAATCGGTGCAACGAGCCAGCAATATCCACTGCTGATGGCGTCTCTCGGTGTTGAAGCGGTGAAAAAATGGGCCGATGAGGGCGTCAAGCCTGAGCCGACACCTGGCAAGGATTTCTTCGATACAGGCGTTGGCCTTGTCACCGGCACCCCGGTAGACGGAGTGGAATCGATCTCGGTTGAAAAGGGCCTCGAGCTCTGCTGGGGCTGATAAGTGGGCGCCGGGAGGTGCATATGCATCTCCCGGTATTCGAGGAAATCTACGGACAAATTTGCAGTTAGATACTGCCGTGAAGGGATGAAGCATCGCCTTCAGGAGGAAAAGTTATGTCTGAATCAAGCCAGAAAGCCGACAATTTCGAAGCCGCAGTAAACCGATCGGAATCGGTGGCGGAATTCGAAGATCATCGGAGGGGGTTTGTCGGTCAGGTGCAGCATGTTCTGCACGTCAACCCATCCTTCGTACCATTAATTGTACTGGTTGCGGCCATTGCAATCTTTGGATTCCTGCTGGGGTCCAAATTCTTCTCGCCGTTTGCGATGACACTGATACTGCAACAGGTGCAGATTGTCGGCATTGTTGCGGCGGCTCAAAGCCTGGTCATCCTGACCGCCGGCATCGATCTAAGCGTCGGCGCGATCATGGTCATGTCGTCTGTCGTCATGGGTCAATTCACGTTCCGATACGGAATTCCAACACCAGTTGCAATCCTTTGCGGCCTGGCCTGCGGAACCTTTATCGGTGCCATCAATGGCTGGCTGGTCAGCCGGGTAAAACTGCCGCCATTCATCGTGACCCTGGGCATGTGGCAGATCGTTCTGGCCACGAATTTTCTCTATTCGGCTAACGAGACGATCCGGTCGCAGGAAATCGAGGCCAACGCACCGATGCTGCAGTTCTTTGGTACGAAGTTCAATGTCGGTGGCGCCGTGTTCACGGTCGGCGTGGTCTTCATGCTGCTCTTGATCATAGTGCTAGCCTATGCGCTCCGACACACGGCGTGGGGGCGCCATGTCTATGCCGTGGGTGACGATCCCGAAGCTGCTGAACTATCCGGTGTCAATGTCCACAAGACCTTGATGTCGGTCTATATGCTGTCCGGCCTGATTTGTGCTTTTGCCGGCTGGGCGCTGATCGGTCGTATCGGTTCGGTCTCTCCGACTTCAGGTCAACTTGCGAACATTGAAAGCATCACCGCGGTGGTGATCGGCGGTATTTCGCTGTTTGGCGGAAGGGGATCAATCCTCGGTTCGCTCTTCGGGGCGCTGATCGTTGGTGTCTTTACGCTCGGGCTGAGATTGCTTGGCGCAGATGCGCAATGGACCTTCCTTCTCATCGGACTTCTCATCATCGCTGCGGTCGCAGTCGATCAATGGATCAGAAAGGTATCGGGATAATGGTTGACAATAAACCCATTGTAGAGGGTCGTAACATTGTAAAGCGTTACGGCCATGTGACAGCCATAGATCATTCGGATTTCGAGTTGCGGCAGGGGGAAATCCTTGCCGTCATCGGGGACAATGGCGCCGGGAAATCATCGATCGTCAAGGCGATCTGCGGTGCTACCATTCCCGATGAGGGTGAAATCCTCATCGATGGCAAACCGGTTCACTTCACTTCGCCGATGGACGCCCGCAACATGGGCATTGAAATCGTGTATCAGACCCTGGCCATGTCGCCTGCTCTTTCGATTGCAGACAATATGTTCATGGGGCGCGAGATTCGTAAACCGGGCTTCTTGGGCACGTATCTTCGCCAGCTTGACCGTCCTGCGATGGAAAAGTTTGCGCGGGACAAGCTGACCGAACTGGGACTGATGACGGTTCAGTCGATCACCCAAGCTGTTGAGACTTTGTCTGGCGGTCAGCGACAGGGCGTTGCGGTCGCGCGTGCGGCAGCCTTTGCGACCAAGTTCATAATCATGGACGAGCCAACTGCGGCATTGGGCGTCAAGGAAAGCAGACGCGTGCTCGAACTGATCCTCGACGTGAAATCACGCGGAATCCCGATCATCCTGATCAGTCACAACATGCCGCATGTGTTTGAGGTCGCTGATCGAATTCACATCCATCGGCTTGGCAAGCGGTTAACCACGATCAAGCCGGATGACTATTCGATGTCGGATGCGGTTGCCCTGATGACAGGCGCAATGAAACCTGAAGAGGCGAAAGTCGACGCGTGACGGATTCCGGTTTGGAGCAAGACGTCGGTTTGGTTTGCGACCTTATCGAGCGTAAAAAGGAGCAGGGCCGGCGGACGATCATCGGAATTGGTGGTCCGCCGGCCTCAGGCAAGTCGACGCTTGCGGAAGCCGTCGTGCAGACATTGAACAAGGGCGTTGAAGGAATTAGTGCCAAGGCGTCCTTGTTACCAATGGACGGTTATCATCTGGACAATCGCCTGCTTGAATCGCGTGGCTTGCTCACCCGAAAGGGTGCGCCGGAGACGTTCAATTCAGAGGGCTTTTGCGAAACGGTCGAAGGCTTGGTGTACTCCAGGCGGGAAACTTTTCATCCCAAGTTCGATCGGCAGATGGATTTGGCGATTGCAAATTCAATCGCCATTCATCGGGATACGCCGGTCGTCGTGGTGGAAGGCAATTACCTATTGCTGAAAAGTGACCCCTGGATTTCGCTGCGTGAAGTCTTTTCTGCCACCGTTTTTGTTTGTCCACCTTTGAGCGCCCTTCGCGACAGGTTGCAGCAACGATGGATAGAGCATGGGCTCGATCCGGAGGCCGCTACATTGAAAGCTACAGGAAATGACATTCCAAATGCCGAGACGGTAATGCGCGAAAGCTATGAAGCCGACCTTCGACTAAGCCAGAACTACACTGAATTTGGCCTGCGTTACGCGTATTGAGCGCGCTTAGCAGTGTGGCGATGCAAATGAAATCAACCGGGCAGACTGTGGGACATTGAACTGATCTGCCATGCCGGGTGCATCCTCCCCGGACAGGCATGACCGGGATTACGCAAATTGCTTTCCCGGTCATGCCGCCTGTCTGCGTAGACGTCAGGCGAACCGAGAAAATTCGTCAGTTTCCGGCAAATCAATCGAGATACGAGACACTCAAAGGAAGTACCAATGAAGTTCCTTGTGGATACCGCCGATATTGGCGAGATCAAGGACATTGGCATCATTCCTCCTGCCGTGATCAGGAAATTTCGGCAACATCCTCTGACCGATAACGGGCTGGAACAATTTCTGTAAAATTGGAATACTACCGGCCAGTCGATATTGTGACCTGCATCGGGGCAGAGCGGCTAATTGTTATGTGGCTTGCGACTCGCGGTTCCAGGCTCTCTCCAGCAATTGTGCCATATCCAGTCCCAAACTAGCTTCGATGGCCATGCTGAGCTGATTGTCGTTCTCGATCATTTTCCTGAGTTCCTTGTGGTTCCAGGTGATCATCTGGGTCGGTTCCACAGCTACAATATGTGCAATGGTTTGAGAATCCTGCCTGCCGTCGAGGAAAATCGCGGAGCCGATGAAGTGCCCGGGGCCAAGCTCCTCGACCGTTCTGTCGTTCATTCGAAGCGCCACATTTCCGTCTGTAATGAGCGCAATTTCATCCATTTTTTCACCTTGTTCGGCAATGGTCTCGTTTTCGGCAATCGATTTGCTTTTTCCGGTCTTGAACAGCTTGCGTGCATGATGCGGACGCAGCCTGTTGAGCGAAGTTTCATAAATGCGCTTTTGCTCGTCAGTGAACCGGACCGGACGTCTTTCGATCCCCAGATAGGTAATCCAGTACACATTGATCAGAATAAATGCCGTATCCCAGCCGATGCCGGCCCATAGTGGCTCAGACTGAAAATAGTAGTAGGGCACTTCGAAAAACAGTGAAAATACGGTCAGGATACGCAGCCAGAGAATATCCTTCATGATGTAGGACAGAAGTAAAAGTGCATATGAAATATTTGCGATAATTTCGAGATCGAAGCTTGGCATATTGATAACCACTATTGTTGATGGCATCCCGATCATGGGAAACCGGATTTATGAACGTTACCAATTTCACGTCGAAAGACCAGCCAGTCTGTCGGCCCGGCTTATCCGACAAGTGTTTCAGGCATGCCGCCTGGAAGGAGGAGATTTCAAACCAGACGACGCGGCATTTGCCTTCAATCAGCGTGAAAGTATTGCAGTCTGGTATAAAAAAGGGCTTGAGATTTGCGACTTTTTCATTGCCGTCCAAAGCCTACGTAATCCGGTTATGTCTCTTTGGATCTGGTCGCCGGGACGAGGATGATCGACATCGCCGTGGCCGCCAGTGCGCAGACCATGATGATGATGACCGACCATATGGAATCCTGTGTGTGTGCGATCCCGGCAAGCAGTGCAACGCAGCCAATAATCGCAAATCGCGCGATTGTTTTCACGACTGATTGGGCAGCAAATAGCTGATCTTTCGGGGCCAGGTCCATAAAATAGAGAACGCGTGCACTGGTCATGCCCGAGGCGGCCGCGCTTGCCACAAATACCGCGGTAGCATGCAGGTAAACAGGCTGTTTTGTTCCGGTTGCATCGATGAGCACGAGCAATAGCCCTGCCGCGAAAACCATTAACGCACCGACAATCAAGGTCAGCCGATAGGAATATCCGTTCACGACCCGCCATAGGGGTGCGGAAATTGTCAGCGATGCCGCAGATGAAACCAGCAGGGCCGTCAATCCGTGTCGTGTATCATGATGTGCCTGTGCTGTTACCAGCGCAAATATGGGCACTGAAAGCCCCATCATCACAAGGAGAAGCCGGATTGTCATGTAGTTGCGAAACCACGTCGCGCCTGACAATTCACGGGCTGCTTTGAAGAATCTTGGTGTGGCTTGATCGTCGTTGTTTGTGTCTGGACGATCATGGTCCGGATTGGACCCCACATCACGAATGGTCATTAATGCGAGGCCTGAAAGCACAAAGCAAACGGCGCCAGTGGTCACGACCAAGGCATGTCGTGTCAGGGACGCGTCATCGATCAGCAGCCAGTGGATCAAGAGTACGATGCCAATAGCGCACAAGCCGCCTGCCAGGATCTGAAGGAACTGAACCCGGACCCGCTGATCGGAGTTCAGATTTTCGGTGAAGAACGGGGTTATTAATAGCGACTTGACTTCGTGGATGGCACCGATCAGCAAAAGCAGGCCGGTGAAGGCGATGCCGATGGCGACCTTGTTGTCCGAAAACAGAGCCACAACAAAGGCGACGTAGCAAAGGCCGATTCCGACATCTGCTATCATGATGCCGCGCTTGCGGTTGGGCGTTTTCGACAACCAGCCCAGTGCAAGCACATCGATCACCGTCCCGGCGGTATGGCGCAGTGCTACCAGCGAACCGGCCAGGAAAATCGGCAATTGCAATGAAACGGCGATGAACGGCATGACGATGCTCGGACTGGACAAAACCCAAGCCTGGTTCGAAAGGGCGCCCTGCCAGATGAAATTCCGGAAATTGCGGCCTGTTCCCCGCTGGGTGTTTTTCGCGTTCTCTAGCGGTTGGGTCTTGTCTGTCGCCAATCTTTACCTTTCAGAACACAGTTTGACGTAACCCGGGCCTCCGGGGTTAGCACGGTTAGAAAGTAACAGCGGTCGGACCTCTGACAAAATAATAAAGCGCCGCGCTTTCGATAATTGGATTCCATATGGACGCAACGAATGATTTAAGCGGCGTCGCTCATCAGTGCCATCGCAGTGACCGCGCAAGCCAGTCCGGCTATCTGTCTGGCAGCCAGCTCTTCCCCAAACCAGAAGGCACCGATCAAAACTGCTGCAATCAGGCCCAGCATTGAGTAAAACACTGCTCCCAGGCCCAAGCCAACGTTTCGCATCACAAAATACCAGCAGATCGCTGTCACGGCATATAGGAGGACGCCAGCGGATGTTGCCCAGGAGAAGAAGCGGCCTTTATCGGCTGCTGACTTGATTACGACGTCGCCGGCGAGGTCGATGATTGCTGTGGCAAATGCAAAAAGAAACCCAAACAAAACTGGCATGGTTCACCCCGGAAAATCGAACTGGTTTTTGTCCTTTATGCATGGCTTTTAGATGGCGTCAACGCGTTCAAAAAGGTGGACAGAACATTGCGGAAGTCCTGCCGGTAGCGGTCTACGTCATCAAACTTCGGCGTGATGACCGACAGTGTTGCACCAGGAATAATCTTCGAAAAAGCGCGCGCATAGTCGAGTGGATGGATGATGTCGTTTTCGGTTCCCACAACAAGGGTTGGCATATTGATGGAACAGACTTCTTCAATGGTGACTCCCGGCCCATCCAATGAAATCCGCTCCAACAAAGAGGCCGTCACGTCATGCGGCTCAGAGTCAAACAAATCGAGTATCGCCCGCAGATTATGCGGGAAGTACTCGCTCAGCATGGTGTAGATCTGGCTTGTCTCAAAGGTTGAGCGGGCGCCTTCCGGGTTCTCAGCAAGCAATCTCCCGACAATTGCCAGTGGTGTCAGGTTGGATGGCGCTGAAGACATCAGCCATGCGGGCCGGCCGAGCACCAAGGCCCGGACCAGATCGGGCCGTTTTACCGCGATCCGAAGCGCTACTGCCGATCCCATGGAAATTCCGCCAATCACCACCGGTTCAACAGCGTTTGTTTCGATGAGGTTGATTACATCATCGGTAAACTGGGCAATCGTGAAGTGTTCCGGTGGACCAGCCTCAGATGCGCCATGGCCCCGGAACTCCATCGCGACAATATTGGTTTCGGTGTCCTTTGGGAAAGCCTCGATGGGAAAGTCAGCCGTATCGCATAATCCATGCTGGAAAACCATCGTGTTGCGATGAAAATCGCCATAGGTTGCAAGCTTGATGTCACCGCAGTCGAACTTGTTCATTTGTGCGAATTTCCTGCTTTGATCATATCGTGAAAAATCTGGCATCTAATCCCGTTGCTTGTCCAGCAATGTCCCAGGGTCAGACAAGGCGTAGGGCATGATGTATGGAATAAGGCAAGCCAAGTGAAAAGAGTGCACGGATTTACGAGTTGTGCAAGAAGTTCGGTGCGGTTTCTAGACTTCCGTTCCCGGATGTAATTTATTGCCATCATCCTTAGAATGCCGCTCACGAATTAGGACGAAATGTCTCAAAACCCAACCACTGCGCCACGAGGTCACAAATCCAACAAACCGGTTTGGGGATCATGAATTGGTACGCAAGCTAACTGCTATATTGGCAGCCGATATTGTCGGCTATTCCAAACTCATGGGTGCCGATCAGGAGGGTACGGTAAGTGCTCTGCGACAAATGCGCGACGCGCTGCTGGAACCCGTCGTGGGTCGAAACCGTGGAAATATTGTCAAAGGAATGGGAGATGGCTGGATTATCGAATTTCCATCCGTCACCGATGCGGTGGGATGTGCCGTCACCATCCAACAAAGCCTGACCCAGCATGAATTCATACGACTTCGAATTGGCATTCATACCGGCGAAGTCAATTTCGAAAATGACGATGTATTTGGCGACGGTGTGAACGTGGCATCCAGACTGGAAAATTTGGCGGAGCCCGGCCAGATCCTGATCTCCGATACTGCCTATGCGCAACTTGATGAAAAATCTGCAAAGCACTTTTCTGGCGGAAAGGCACGGACACTGAAGAATATAGCCAGGCCGGTAACCGTGTGGAAATGGACACCGGAAGCGCAGGTGGAGCAATCCGAAGATCAGGATGCTTCAAAGTTTCACGGCAGGACCTGTATTGCGGTATTGCCGTTCGACAACATGTCGGGAGATCCCGAGCAGGAGTATTTTTCCGACGGTCTGACCGAGGACATCATTACCGCTCTTTCGAAGCACAAATGGCTAGAGGTCGTCGCGCGCAATTCGGTTTTTGCCTATAAAGGAACATCGCCGAATGTGCGCAGGCTGGCCGAAGAAGTCGGAGCCGATTTCGTCGTCGAGGGATCGGTGCGCAAGTCGGGTGACCGGATTCGCGTCACGGCTCAGTTGATAGACACCAGTTCGGGAAATCATGTCTGGGCCGAACGCTACGACCGGAATATGGAAGACATATTTGACGTGCAGGACGAGATCACCGACACGATTGTTGGCAGGGTTGAGCCGGAGATCGGTACCGCGGTTCGTCAGAAAATCCAACAGGCTCCCCGGCGGGATTTGCAGGCCTGGGATTGTTATCATCTTGGGATTTCCAAGTTCTACAAGTTTACCGCCGAAGGTAATAAGGAAGCCCAGGAACTGCTCCAAAAAAGTCGTG
>JBCCEP010000150.1:0-9066 GCA_039030215.1 Pseudomonadota bacterium | reverse complement strand
GTGGACTATGAAGATTTCCTATCGTTGTACTAGCAGCGGAATTTTTCACTTCAGTAGTGGCTATCACAGTTGAGTGGCTAGTTAGGGTAGGAAATGGCTTTCCTGGTGAACTGACTGTTCTATTTGCATTATGTGCTCGCAGGTGCCGAATGTGACCGGTGCCAGGGCTGCTGCAACATCGCTGAGCCCTTCCGGTGCAGGGACAACGTTCCTGGCCGGCATGTTGGCATATTCGCGAGCAAAGCCATCCAGGTGAAAGCCATGTACGCCCTTGGGGAATTCGCAGTGATTGTCACGGCCTTCGCGACAAGCCCTGCACCTGCCACAAGTTGGCGCACCATAAATCGCGACAAGATCACCCGTTCTCAGACCGGTTACGCCCGGTCCAATTGCAGAAATCTCAGCAGACGCTTCCGCTCCTACCGTCATCGGGAGTTTGCGTTTTGCAAATGCCATTCCGCGCCAGCCCCAAACATCAATGTGGTTTAGCGCGACCACCCTGATCTTGAGTTGGACTTCTCCCTCGCCTGGCGGTGGAGGGGCATCGATATCGTTAATTTTCACTTCACGATCGGAAACAAGCTGAAGCGCACGCAAGGGATTTCCCTTCCAAGTAGAGATTTAAGGCAGACTGGCCAGTCGTTGTTCTAATTCACCCTTGAACCCAGAACAAGACAGGCATTTTGACCGCCAAATCCAAATGAATTCGACAATACGGAATCGACCGAGGCTGCGCGCTTCACATTAGGAACGACGTCAAGCGGGATGTCAGGATCGGGATTGTCGTAGTTGATGGTGGGCGGAATGACCCCTTCGCTCATGGTGAGAAAGGAAAATACCGCTTCGACCGCACCGCCGGCGGTGAGGGTATGACCAATCATCGACTTGTTGGAGGAGATCGGAATTTGATGAATATCCTCGCCAAAGACAGCTTTAAGCGAGTTGTATTCCATTCGATCATTTTCCGGCGTCGAGGTGCCGTGTGCATTGATGTAGTCGATATCGCTGGAGGCGACACCTGCATCTTCAAGGCCTTGCTTGATTGCGGTTATTACGGGTGCGCCGTCCGGACTTGAGCGGGTACGGTGGAAGGAATCGGCTTTTTCTCCCACACCCTGAATGACGCCAAGGATTTTTGCGCCGCGTGCGGTTGCATGTTCGTAGGATTCAAGAACCAATGCGGCCGAGCCTTCCGACATTACAAAGCCGTCGCGGTCCTTGGAGAACGGTTTGGAAGCCTTTTCGGGCGCCTCATTTTGTGTAGTGAGTGCTGAAAGTAACGAGAACCGGATCAGGCCTTCTGCGGTAACCGAACCATCGGAGGCTGCGCAAAGCGTCGCTTCGGCATCGCCGCGGCGGATCGCTTCAACGCCTTGTTGCAAGGCAGTTGCCCCAGACGCACATGCAGTCGACAGGGAGATGGGCAGGCCTTTCGTGCCAAACTTTTCGGCAATCCTGTAGGCGATGGTGCCGAGCTGGATGATCTGGTGCATGCGTTCATGCTTGTTGGCACGTGCTGCAGCGAGCAATTGCTCATATCCCGGCTCAGCCTTGATGTTTTCGCTCATCAACTGAAATCTGTGCTGCCATTCAAGTTCCACCGGCGGAGCGGCAAAAAACAGCGGACCAGGAATGCCGCCGGTACCGAAACCGGCCTGTTCCAGGGCTTCTCCGGATGTGGACTCCGCCATGGAATAGGAAATTTCTGGCGCTGAAACCTCATCGGTTTCCATGAAGTCTACCGTCCCGGCAATTGTGGTATTGATCCCTTCTGTTGGAAAGCGGTTGATCTGATGGATACCGGAGCGGCCGGATGTCAGTGCATCCCAATTTTCCTCTTTACCCTTGCCGAGGGATGTGACGACACCCATACCGGTAACAACAACAATGGGGCGGCCCAGATGGTCGGTAAATTTTCCAGACATTGCCTGCTCTCCGTGTTTGTAATCCTGTCAGATTTTCTCGATGAGGCCGAAACCTTCGCCGCGATAATGGCCAATTGCACTTACCAGAATTTCTTCCGGTGTTGAGGACGATTCGTTTTCAGCTTCTTCAAATGGAGCATAGAAGCCCTGATTATGGATGGCCAGAGCAGCCAGGGCAATTCCGGTGGGGAAATTTGCCTCAACCGGGTTGCCGATCATCGTGGTGAATGCGCGAATAGCTGCATCGTCACCCAGGTGCCTGTAAAGTGTATCGTATTCCAGCCTGGTAGTTTGAACACATCCGGATGCGCCCGAAATCACGCCCATGCCGGGCTTGGCGCCAAGACCTTCCAGAATTGCATCCATTCTGGCAGTTGTCTGAGTATCTTCGCGTGTTCCCAGATCGGAACCGACGCCTGAGAGTTTTGCATAGGCTTTCGCGCCTCGGGACTTGGCGTGATCTGCCGATTCCAGAACAAGGAAGGCACCTGCCGTACCGGTGATCATTCCGCCGCCGGATTCCTGGCGGGCAAGGATCGGTTTTGCCTCGCCACGGTAGACAAAGTTTCCAAGTTCCATAGAAAGCAAGAGGTCAGGGCGCTCTGCATTGAAGGCACCGCCGACAAGCAAGTGGGTGCTTTGCCCTGCGCTGATGCGTTTGAAGGCATTTTCAACGGAAGTAATTCCAGCGCTTTCCTCACCCATGTAAGTACGTGAAGAGCCGGTTACCTTGTGAACGATTGAGATATTGCCGGCCATCAGGTTCGACAATTGCGCCAGGAACAAGGTTGGCCGCAAATCCACGGTTAGCCGATCATTCAGCAACTGATCGCGGTCGTTTCTATTCAAGGAGTCGGCCATGATAGATGCGTCGACCTCAAGATCGCGCTCGCCGCCGCCTGCCGCGACAACAAGGTCCATGGTCGAGACCAATTCCTCATTTTCCTTGATGCCTGCATCTTCCAGCGCGAGGCCGGCAGTGTAGGTTCCAAGGCGTTGCCAGTTTTCCATTTGGCGCTGATCACCACGGCGGGGGATTTGTTTGGACCAGTCCATCTCGGGAATTGGATGTACGCAATAGGGCTTATAGGTCTCGCAGTCGACAATGGGTGCCGGTGCTGGATTTGCCCCCAAAGTCTGCCAATGGTGCTCAGCCCCTTCGCCGAAACACGAAACAAGTCCTATTCCGGTAACCCATACATCTTGTTTCGCCATCGGTATTCGTACCACTCGTTCAGGTTATTGCCAGTTTATGTTCGAACGCCCGGCGTAGTCGGGGCGCCGACATTATAAGGGATCCATTCCGCAAGGTTGATAGCACCAGAAATCAATCAAGGGCAATCGGCTTAGACCGCTTCTTTCATTTCAGCGACCTGCTTGCGAATCAAGTCTCTTAAGTCCGGCGTCGGAAACGGCATTACGGTATAGGTCAGTTGCGCATTTGCGATCCGTTTGCCGCCCGTCTTGATCTGGGCGCGCGTGACTGCAAATCCGGAACCTTCATGCTCGATTTCAGCGGTAATTTCCAATTCGGTTCGTGGTCCGACAAAGTCTCTCAGCTTGCCTTCCTTAACCCCGGCAAGCAGCGGAATTTTCTCGAAATCGATTGTATGCATAATCATGATGCCGGAGGCCTGGGCCATGGTTTCGATCAACAAGACACCAGGTACGAGCGGATGGCCTGGGAAGTGGCCTTCGAAAACCGTACTTTCGTCTGGCACGATCGAGCGTGCCTCCAATACCTTTTTATCTAGATCGACAGAGATGATCCGGTCGATCATCTGGAAATATTCAAGGAGCATATTTTATCGGAGTTCCCGATTTTGAAAAGACGAGGCCCCGTTCAACGGGGCCGGTGTCGAATTGCCGATATTGGTGGTCACTTTGCAGGAAGCGGGTTCACGCAGCCTTTGACTTAACCAAATCGTCGATTTTGGCGCACAGATTTTTCATGACGAAATATTCTTCGGTCGAAGCTTTCCCGTCATTTACTTCCTGGGTCCACTTTTCCAGCGGAATCTTGATTGCAAATTCCTTGTCCACCGCGAACACGATATCGAGGAAGTCGAGGCTATCGATACCCAAATCGTCAATGGTGTGGCTTTCAGGGGTAATTTCCTCGCGCGGTATTTCGCTTGTTTCTGCGATAATGTCGGCGACCTTGTCGAACGTGCTGCTCACTTTTGGGCCTCTTCAAAGTCTGGATTGGGCAACGATATCAATGTCTGTCTCCGGATAGACCTAGCTGATGGCTAGCGTATCGTCTTCAACCCAACGGTTCCTGCTGTTTCAATATCGGGTTTTGTCAGCTTTTTTCAGGGCGTCAAGCCCAAAATGACTCGGGCGCTTTTATCCGGACTGAAAACAATTGTCCAGCGCAGGATGTTGTTGCGAGCCAGCCGATCAAGACCAATTATCAATCTTGTGCGTTTTCGGCAACAAATTCGCTGAAATTACCGGTCAGACTGCTATTTCAGCGCGATGGCAACATTCTTGGTCTGAACATAGTTGAAAAGTGCCTCGCGGCCCTTCTCACGGCCATATCCAGACTTGCCATACCCACCGAAAGGCGTTTCTACGCCACCGGCGAACCATTCGTTGATGAATATCTGGCCAGCTTTCATTCTGGATGCCGCATTCATCGCCCGATTCAAATCTTCTGTGAATATCCCGCCTACCAGTCCATAGCGGGTGGAATTTGCAATCTCGATCGCCTCTTGATCCTCGGAATATTCAATGACTGTCAAAACCGGGCCGAAGACTTCCGTTTGTGCAATTTCGTCGTTGGCGGAAACCTGATCCAGAATTGTTGGCTGCAGGAACCATCCCGGCCGGTTCAGGCGGTTCCCACCGCTAAGCAGCCTTGCTCCGGATTTTTGGGCTTGCGTGCAAAGGGAATAAGCGCGATCGCGCTGTTTTTGCGAGATCATTGCTCCCATGTTCAGGCCGAATTCCGTTCTTTCGATACCAGGACCAACAGAAATTGACCCAGCCAGTTCGGCGGCGCGTTGGACAAATTCGTCATGCCGGTCCTTGTGAACAACGGCACGAGACATGGCCGAGCAGACCTGTCCGGCATTTGTGAAGATGCCCTTTCGAACCGAGGCCAGCACCTGATCAAGGTTGGCATCTTTGCAGATTATTGCTGCTGACTTGCCGCCCAGTTCCAAAACCGATGGTACGATATTTGCCGCGGCAGAAGCGGCCACCCGGCCACCGGTTTCCACGGAACCGGTAAAAACGAGATGATCGATGTCGTGATGAGCGGCCAGTGCGGCACCGGCTTCCTGTCCGTATCCGGCGATGATGTTTACTGCACCAGGTGGCAATCCCGCGCTCAGCGCGGCATGGCCGAAATAGGTGGAAGATAGCGGGTCCAGCTCGGCGGTCTTGACTACGCAACTATTCGCAGTGGTGATTGCGCAAGCGATCGATCTTGCCGCAATCTCCAGCGGAAAATTCCAAGGAATTATCTGTGCCGATACGCCATAGGGCTCATGAACCGTAAAGTCGGTGTATCCGGCGCCCAGCGGTATCGATTTTCCTTCCAGGGTTTCTGCCTGATTGCCGTAATATTCGAAATACCGGGCTGCATTCGTGACTTCGAGCTTGGCCTCCCAAAGCGGTTTTCCCGAGTCATGACAGTGAACTAGGGAGATTTCTTCAAGATTTGCAAGAAGATAGCTGCCCATCTCCCGTACCAGGCGCCCGCGTTCCACAGGCCGCATTGACTGCAACTCACCACTATCATGGCATTTGCGGGCGGCAGAGACGGCCCGATCGACATCGGCTTTTCCGGCGCAGGCCATTTCTGCGAGAAACTCACCCGTTGCGGGATCTTCCAGCTGAATTTTGCCGGCGTCACCGTCAACCCATTCATTGTTGATGAAGTTCTGCCAATAGGGTTTGACGCTCATTTCTTGCCTCTTGCACTTTCCCTGCCGGCTGTTTAATAGTTTCGTTAATTAATTAAATTGTTTACGAGATTTGTATTTGAAGGAATGAAAATGGCTGAATTGATGAATGGTGTAAACTGGATTGCAGTAGTTGTTGGCGCGGTTGTCGCGTTTCTTGCCGGTTGGCTCTGGTATTCTCCCACGTTGTTCGGGAAAAAATGGGCCGAGGGCAATGGACTTGAACTGGGTACCGCCAGTGAAATGCCGGTCGGCGCGATGGTTGCGCAGGTCGTTGGTTTGTTGCTTTTGAGCTGGTTTGTTGGCGTGACGGCGGCCTCTAATGCTCTTGCAACAGTCATTTTGGCCACGATTGCATTTACCGTATTGGCTTATTCAGGCGGTCTCTTCCGGAAAAATAATACCTATGTCCGTAATGTCGATGCCGGTTACTGGATCCTGGCGGTTGTCGTGATGATTGTCGTTCAGGGACTTTTGTAGCCTAATCAAATGCCTTAGCGCATGAGCTGCGGCCGATAGCGAATTTTGGTTTGCTTTTCGGGCGCCAGATGGCGGTTCAGCTTTCTGTTGAAGACGCTGAACAGCAAGATAAGTATGACCGTCGATATGATGAAATACACCGCCACAATCGGGTAGGGGATGAATGGGTTGAACGTCTTCTCGGCGAAATAGCTCGCATAGTAGAGCGAATCGCCCTCCTGCCGCCAAGCCGGAAATCCGGAGAAGAAAACCAGCGTGGTAGCGTGAAACAGGAAGATCGCCTCGTTGGTGTAAGACGGCCATGCAAGCCGCAGTAATGTCGGCCAGACAATGCGCCGAAACTTGGTAAATCCGCTCATGCCATAGGCGTCGGCCGCTTCAAGGTCGCCGCGCGGAACCGATTTGAGCGCGCCATAGAATATCTCCGCGCTATAGGCCGAGGTATTCAGGAACAATACGATCAGGGCGCCAAGCCATGCTTTTGTCAGCCAGCCGGTGGCGATGGTAACCGCACAAGTTTGAGATATCGCCAGGCTCTCCTGTAACGGTAGCCTCTGGTGTCGTTCCACGAGTCTTGAAGTTGTCTTTGGAAGTAACGTTTGTGGATTCGGGCTCTCCTCTCTAGGCAATAATCCCAGAACACAAGAGGTGAGTCCGCTTCGCGCATATCCTTACGTGTTGCCTCTTTCAACAATCCAATGTACAACTCAGCCTTGTTACACCAAGGCGTTCCTTCTTCCAAGGCTCGTAGTGTTGTTCCGATATCCGATAGAAATTTCCGGAGTTCTTGCGACGTCTGCTCGCCAGACATGTCGCACACAAATGAATCCGGGGCACCAATTTCCTTAGCAAACTGCTTCACTGCTTGCAGTGCTTCGGACTTCCGTTTCATCGGAACGACATAAACAAATCCTTTGTCAGTTACAAATAACTGGCAGCAAGTGTTGCCACGTGACGACTTTCCACCTTTCTTCGTAGCGAAAAAGGTATCCATAAAGAAATAGTCATCAATCCTTTTGTAGCGTAGCATGCGGTCATTCGTCCCATAGTTGCGTGACAGAGTCGGGTCCTGAGTCCGAATACTGTGTTGCGTTGTGGTGTTAAGGGTTTGTTCCGCTTGCTTATGGCTGATGCGCCATACCTTGCTCAAATGTTCCGCATCGACGCCTCTTGGATTACTAGAGCTTGTGGCAGATGCCATGAACTCTTCCAAGTCAAAGTCATCTTCGAACGGGTCGACATCAAGTTCCAGAGATCCGTCGTCACCAACTTCCTCCTCTGAGTAGTGACTCTCCTCATCATCGAATCGCTGGGTTCCAGACTCCTCTGGCGAGTTGTCTGGCATGGCAGTGGTGGATCCCACACTCATCTGGAACTGGCCAAGTTCCTGTCGTTGTGCCAGCCGTCGGTACAAAGTTGCTGGATTCAAGATAGCTGACACTTTGGCCAGGACTTGAGAAACTTCATCGGCTGCTTTTGGCACTTTGTCAAAGAGTGGGGCCACATAATCATTCAATGTTAGTCTTCCACAGACTTGGTCAACAATCTGCTGTTCAGAATCACCGATAGCGAGAGACGAGACCATCCTGTCGTCATCTGGCACTTCGTCTAGCACCAGGTGTTGCTCTCGATATTTCGATTCCCTCATGTTTCCTTCCCAATCCAACATGTTCTCCTCGTTGAATGCATAGGCATCGGAGTGTGGATTCCAAGTGGTTGGTGTGAGAAGGTAGACATCGGAAGGATCTGTCAGTTCTGAGGCTTTCGGTTTGGAAGTGGGAAAATAGGAAAATATTCCCCACAACTGAAGCGGTATCCGGAAACCTGTCTCCTCAAATACAATCGCATGGTCATTGACACTCGGGTCATCGACATGTATCTTTGGGACTTCACTGACAGTGATTCCCGCCTCGCGCATCATGAAAGGCGGAATCAGATTGTTTTTCATGGACGGGACATGCAGGGCATTGCGTAGAACCAATATGTATGTCTTCGACGTGAATGGACACTCATAGGCCAGAGCTGCGTCCACCAGCTCCGCCGTGATTGGTTTGTATTGGGGCGTGAAAGGGCTGACGTCCACACTCTTGCCGACTTGTGCAAGAATATAAGCGTGGCGTCCTACCACAGGCATGTTGGCATGGCTATCGAGTTCAGTCCTTGAGACTTCATCGTCTTCACTGTCCGAAGACTCAACGGCTCGCTGAGCCGCAGACAGTATGCTGAATGCACGATTGCATCGAATAGCGTGGCTTGTGCCCCCAGGATCCCATGTTAGCTTTTTCTCCGGCTGTAATGCACTTACTGTCGCGCTTTCTCTCCTCTCCGTTGAGTCGTGCGGACAAGGCATCGCCGGGTATAGTCAATTCTTAGCGTTCTTGAGAATCGAGAGAAGGGAGACTTGCTTAGTGAGAGCAGGAACTTTGTCGGTAGATGCAGAGGCGACTTTGCCAGCCTTCTTAGCGAGGGCAGCCTCAACCATCAACATGATGTAGGCATCAGCATCCTTCTGTTCCTCTACTGCTGCACTAGTCTCCTTGATCTTAGTCTCAAGTTGCTTAGCAACCATGGCAGCAATTTTCTTCTTGCTGAAGCGACCACCGCTGCGTTGCGTTTTTCGTTTCTTCTGCTCGGGGTTCTGCAACCTCCACTCACGAAGCTCGCTGCGCTGTTCGCCATTGAGCTTTTCATATTCTTCGGGAGTGTGGTAGCGTAGGTGAACTCCGCTCTTGCCGATTCCAGATTTT
>JBCCEP010000149.1:0-9097 GCA_039030215.1 Pseudomonadota bacterium | reverse complement strand
TGATTGCTTCTTCCTGGGATGCATCCGGCCTGCCGAACAGAATATTGTCCATGGCTGACGCGGCAAAAATTATCGTGTCCTGGGGCACCAGCGCCATGGTGTTCCGCAATCGCGCCGGATCGTATTTGCGAATGTCGTTGCGTTCGACGAGCACGGCGCCTTTCAGCGGATCGTAAAATCGCAACAATAGCGAGAACAAGGTGCTTTTGCCGGCGCCAGACGCGCCGACAATAGCGATGGTTTCGCCTGGCTTTATCGTAAATGACAGATCGTTGATGACCGGGGCGTCCGTTCTAGCAGGATAGGAGAAGGAAACCTTGTCGAAGGAAATCTCGCCCTTGACCGGTTGCGGAATTGGAATCGGATTTTCGGGCGGATTGATGGTCGGTTCTTCAGCGAGAAGTTCCGTCAGTCTTTCAGCCGCTCCCGCAGCCAGGGAAAGCTCGCCCCAAACTTCAGACAGTGCTCCGAGGGCACCTGCGCCAAATACGGCATAGAGCAAAAACTGCCCCAGGGTTCCCGGTGTCATTGTGCCGTTCAATACATCACGAGCACCAAACCAAAGGACTGCGACCACGCTGGAGAAGATCAGAAATATCGCGAAGGCGGTCAGCAATGCGCGGGTACGTACGGCAGTTCTTGATGCATCGAAGGCGGTTTCGACTGCGCTCGAAAAACGGTTACGAACCAGGGGTTCATTTGCGAATGCCTGCAGTGTTCTAATGGCGCCAATCGCTTCACTTGCATAGGCAGTGGCGTTTGCCAGCATGTCCTGAGCAGTGCGCGAGCGTCGCCTTACAGCGCGGCCAAAGGCGACAATCGGCAAGACTATCAGGGGAATTGCGGCGATTACAATCAATGACAGGCGAGGGGAGGTGTAGATCATCATGATAACCGCACCAATTCCCAAAAGCGTATTGCGAAGTGCCATCGAAGCGGTGGCACCAAATGCAGATTTGACCTGGGTGGTATCGGCTGTCAGCCTTGAAACGATCTCTCCGGAATTTGAGGTATCAAAAAAAGCAGACGACAGCATTGTAACCTTGTTGAAGACGTCGCGGCGCACATCAGCAACAACCCGCTCACCCAGCCAGATCACGAAATAATATCGACTGGCGCTGGCGATCGCCAATACTGCGGCGATTACTACCAGCATCGAAAAATAATTATCGATGAATGTCGCATTGTCTGCAAAGAAGCCATGGTCAATCATTCGACGGACCGCGATTGGCAGTGTAAGCGTCATGGCAGTTGCGAGCAGAAGAAAGAACAGCGCGCCCGCCACGTGAAGTTTGTAGCGTAATAGATACGGGAACAGTCTGGCCAAGGGGCGCAGACTTTTTGCCTTTTTATCCCTGGCGGTACTGGTTTGCTGGTCTTGGTCGCTCATTGGTATCCGTTTGCCATCCGTAATCTAACGGCAACAATCATGATGGCAGTGACATAAAACAATAACCGTCTGCCTGTACTCTTGTGCACCGTGTATCAGTCATGTATAGGCATGGCCAGAAATTTGAAAGCCGCTGATTGCCAAAACGGGCTTCGGCGGCTGTTTGGTTGGCGGTGATGCAGACTGACCGCCCGAAGATGCAGGACAAGTCAATGAAACAGGATATCCACCCAAGCTATCACAAGATCACGGTCGTGATGACGGATGGCACAGAATTCGAAACGCGTTCCACCTGGGGCAATGAGGGCGACAAGATGAATCTTGATATTGATCCCACATCCCATCCCGCGTGGACCGGCGGTAACCAGCAGCTGGTTGACCGCGGCGGCCGTGTCTCACGGTTCAAGAAGAAATATTCCGGTCTTGGAATCTGAGATTACAATATCGGCGTAACTAGGCCGATTACCGAATTCATCTCCATAACCCCCCGCAATTGTGGGGGGTTTTTATTTGTCTTCAAATTCGGGAATGAACTCTAACGCTTGATCTTGGCTCCAAGCGCCGTCGATAGCAGGTTAAGCTGTTGATTTACCGGATTTATTCCAGGTGATGCCGGGGCAGATTCGACCGTGCCATTTTCACCGTAAATTTCATTGTCGAGCACCAAAATCCGGTTCTGCAGCGCAATCGAACGTGCGACCAGCTCGACAAAATGGCTTGGGAGGTTATCCCAGCCGGGCCCGTGGATTGATTTGGGCAAGGTCTCAAGCCGGATTTTCTTCTTTTCCTCAAGCAGCTGTTCGCGGGTCATTTCGCCATCGCTGACCGCTCGCTGCAGCAGGAGCCATGAAGCAAGTTGCATCAATCTGGTGGTCAGCCGCATGGATTCTGAACCATACAGCATTGACGACGACCGGTTCAGATCCTTGACCGCTGTCCGGCCCTGGCCGTCCAGATAGGTCGCAGTTTCCTCCACGAGCGCCATGCCATCACGAAACATCGCCTTGAACTTACCCGACCGCGCAAAGCGTTCTGCGAGGTTGATTGTGTTGTTGCCGGTATTCCTACGGTTTTTGGGATCTTTTTTCTTACTCGACATAACTCCCGCCCTTCACCGGCATTTTTAATCAACCAAGATTGTGACGTAAAGCAGTTTATGCGTCACAAAAATTGCATATGGCGGGATTTTGTTCCGGTCAATTACCGTTGAATTCTTGCCGCGCGGGCGCAAAAACTATGAAAAACATAAAAAAAGAGCCGCAAATGCGGCTCTGAAGAGTTAACAGGGAGGCGTCAAACAGGGTGGACAGGGCCACCCGGAATGAATCCAGACAAGCTGGATATAATGATTAATGCCTCATAAAGCTTAATTAATGGTTAACGAATTCCAATAAATTAACCATTTTTCGCCGATTTGCCGCTGGAATGTACCCATCTATATTGGCTAACGTTTTGAAAATAGCGCGTCTGCAGCGCTCAAATGTGCTTGCTTGGCTGTTGCAGCAGCCTTAAGCCGTTCGATTTCGGCTGCCAAGATTTCAATGGTTTCGTTGATTTCCTCGACCGACAACAATTCAAGTGCCTGACCTATCTGAAAAATGGCAGGTGATGGGGTTACATCTTCTTCTTCCATGATTTCATTCCTCCCAGACCGAATTACAGATAAATATAATCTTCCATCATGGCAAACCCAGCAGTGAAATGAAGTTTATAGGTGAACAATGCTCCCTGAGACAATGACAGCAATCTCCATTCGAGAGCCGGGAGGCCCTGACGTATTGGTTCCGAAACAATATCCGCTTCCAGTGTTGAAGCCTGGCGAAGTCCTGGTTCGGGTTCGTGCTGCAGGTGTCAACCGGCCGGATTGCCTGCAAAGACAGGGTGCCTATCCGCCACCGCCGGACGCACCTGAAATTCCCGGCCTCGAGATATCCGGAGAGGTTGTTGCAGTTTCTCCCGGAGCCCCGAAGGCGTTGCTCGGACAATCGGTCATGGCACTGGTTCCGGGCGGCGGATATGGCGAATATTGTGCAGTCAGTCACCTCAACCTTCTACCAATTCCCGATGGTATCGGATTTGAAGAGGCGGCTGCGATCCCTGAGACGTTCTTTACGGTCTGGCACAACGTCTTTCAGCGCGGGAAATTGGTAGATGGCGAAACGCTGCTGGTTCATGGCGGATCGAGCGGCATCGGTACCACAGCAATTCAATTGGCCAAGGCATTCGGAGCGCAAGTGATTGTGACCGCCGGTTCACCGGAAAAATGCGAGGCGTGTCTGGCGTTCGGGGCCGATCATGCCATCAATTACCGTGAAGAAGATTTTGTTGCCGTGACGAAAGAAATCACCAGCGGTAATGGCGTTGATCTGATCCTGGATATGGTGGGCGGGAGCTACATTGAGCGCAACTACGACGCTGCTGCGCAGGATGGCCGCATCGTACAGATTGCCTTTCTTGGCGGTCCGAAGGTCGAGGTCAATTTCGCAAAACTGATGGTCAAACGCCTGACCCATACGGGCTCGACCCTGCGACCGCGCAGTATTGAATTCAAGGCGGAAATCGCCAATGCACTGACCGAAAAGGTCTGGCCGCTATTGGCAGGTGGTACAGTAAGCCCAGTGATGGACAGCAGTTTCGCGCTGGAGGAAGCTTCTGACGCGCATCGCCGGATGGAAGGGGGAGGCAATATTGGGAAAATTGTCCTGCAGGTTAGTTAGGCCACCTAATGTCGGTAACCAGCAGTAGACAGCAAGAAACAGTTATCTAGCGATACTGATCCTTGCGTGTCGTGGCCATGACGTTTATATGGAGCCTATCTCCTGAGATTTGTCATTTGACCAACGGAAGCTTCAAGCTTCCGGCCCCGCGGGAAACCCGACGGGTAAACAAGAGGAATGTATCATGGCCGATGCGCCCCTAATGCCCAAAGCTACTGCAGTATGGCTTGTCGACAACACATCGCTGAGCTTTGATCAGATCGCCGATTTCTGCAAGTTGCACCCGCTTGAAGTGCGTGCAATTGCAGACGGCGAGTCGGCGCAGGGCATCAAGGGAATGGACCCGATCTCGACCGGGCAGCTGACCCGCAGCGAACTGGAGAAGGCGCAAGAGGATTCGAACCACAAGCTGAAGCTTGCCGAGGCCAAGGTGAAGGTTTCTGTCGCCAAGCGCAAAGGGCCAAGATACACGCCGGTATCGAAACGGCAAGATCGTCCAAATGCCATCCGCTGGCTTTTGCGAAATCATCCGGAATTGCGGGATGCTCAAATCATTCGTCTGGTCGGCACGACGAAAACAACCATTGAAGCGATCCGCGACGGGACGCATTGGAATTCTGCCAATCTTACGCCGCTTGACCCGGTGACACTCGGGTTGTGCACGCAGATTTCGCTCGACATGGAAGTAACAAAAGCAAACAAAAACCGGCCTGCTGACGCGCCTCCGGTCGAAGCTTCGGATACCTTGCTGCCGGCTTCGGATACTGAGCAGGTACAACCCGCGGGTGATGAGACCGAAGTCGATGCTGCATCGGTTTTCTCAAAGTTTGCTGATCAACCGGAGCAGTCCGAAGAGACCGAATTACCTGAAAAGAACGATCAGTAATCGATCAACCCTTTGACGGCCCGGATTGGGAGCATGGTCCGGCTTCTGCCTGTTGTCTGTCGCCTTCCTCGCGAACCATGGTCGCCAGAAAATCCTGAAGGGTTCTACCGGGGATACGCGCGACAGTTTCTCCGGTTTCGCTCATGTTAACGACGCGATCAATGCGGAACATCCTGAAATCCCGGCGCAGACGACACCAGGCGACCAAGGTCCAGACCTTACCCCAGTAATAGAGACTAAGCGGTTCGACGACCCGATGGGTTTCCTGCCCCTGACCGTCCTCATAACGAAGATCGAGCGCCGCGGCCGCGGCAATGGCGGCGTTCATCCGGTCCAGCGTTTCCTTTTCATCGGTACCCATCTGATGGTCGAAGGCATAAACCGGCACCTGGGAAACACGTGCACGCTCCTCGGGTGGCAGGACTGCCTCGATCTTTGACAATGCCGCTTCTGCTGCGAGTGCCATTCGGGCGCCGCCCCAAGCGCGAACGATTCGTGCTCCAACGACCAATGAAACGATTTCGTCGCGAGTAAACATCAGGGGTGGCAGGTCGTAACCGTCGCGCATGAGGTAGCCGACACCGGCCTCACCGTCGATCGGGACGCCGGATGACTGAAGATCCGCAATGTCGCGGTAGATGGTTCTCTCGGATACCTCAAGGCGTTGTGAAAGTGTCTGGGCCGTCAGCAACCGGCCAGCTCTCAGATACTGAACAATCTGAAATAGCCGGTCGGCGCGACGCATATCAATTATCTCCCTTGATCATGTCTAGGCGGCAAACAGGCTGATGGAATTGCCGTCCAGGTCTTCGCAATAGGCGAACCTGCCTTCCGGGATCTCAATAATCGGCGAAACCACCGTCCCGCCGGCGGCCGTTACGCGTTCCATTGCCGCGGAAAGATCGTCAGCTACAGCCAGGTGAATGGTAGGACCGGTTCCGCTTGGCGCAGGCTTGCCGGGATATAGATGGCCCGAGACATCTTTTTCGCCCTTGCCATATCCAAACACTGACATTGGATTTGGTGCATCATTCATATCTGCGAATTCCGTCATCAGGACTTTTGAATAGAATTCTTTCGCTTTTTCCATATTGGTGACCGGAATTTCAAACCAGACCGCGGAATTCACCGGAGCCTTGAACCTTGTTTCGTTTTGTGTGTGTACATTCATCTTGCTGTCTCCATGTTGGCTGGTGGTCATTGCCACCCGACAGCTTCCCTTGTTGCACAGGCCTCCTGACAGCATCCTGTCAGGAGAAATCCGGATTATTTTTGAACCGGGACAGTATAGTTCAGCGCGAGCCGTCCGCCATCGGCGAAAATTGTTTCCCCTGTAATATAACTTGCGTCAGTTGAGGCCAGGAACGCAGCGATAGATGCGATTTCCTCGGGCTCGCCGATTCTGCCAAGTGGGGTCCGTGAGTAGATGCGATCCATGGTTTCTCGATCACCGGATACGCTTTCAAGGATCTTGGTCATGATCGAACCTGGGCCAATCGCATTAACCCGGATACCATGGGGAGCCAGCGAAAGCGCCATTACCTTGGTCAATTGGGTCAATCCACCCTTGGCCACGCAGTAGGGCACCTGATTGGCAATTGCCACAGTGGTGTTGATCGACGACATATTGATTATCGAGCCGGGATCACCGCCATTGGCAACCTGCTCAACCATGTGGCGGGCCACTGATTGTCCACAAAGAAATGCGCCCTTGAGATTTACCGCCAACACCTTGTCGAATTCAGATTCCTCGATGTCGAGAAAATCTGCGGTCGATATGGTCGCCGCATTGTTGACGAGGATGTCGATCGACTCAAACATGTCCAACGTCGAGGCAACCAGATTGTGAATGTCCAAGGTTTCCATCACGTTACAGTGGACGAAGTGGATGCTGCCCGGTTCTATTTCTGTTGACTGGACTGCCTCTCCCTCTTCTTCATTGATATCTGCAATGACGACATTGGCGCCTTCTTTTGCGAATCGCTCGGCGACGGCTTTGCCGATCCCCTGGGCTCCGCCGGTTACAATCGCCACTTTGTTTTCAAGTCTGGTTGCACTGGTCATATATGAAATCCAAACAGTTATCGGTGCTGACCGGGAGGTGAGCGCAAATTTGCCCGGCGCTGATTGATACAGCACCAGGCAGAATTGCACTTTAGCTGCCAAATCCGCGTTTATGGAGGGCTTCGCCGATTTCGGTGAGAATTGCCGGGTCATCGATAGTTGCCGGCATTTTCCAATCCTCCCCATCTGCAATCTTCTGCATGGTTGCCCGCAAAATCTTGCCGGATCGCGTCTTGGGTAGTCTGGGAACCGTGATTGCGGTCTTGAACGCAGCAACCGGGCCGATCTTTTCCCGGACGAGGGAAATCACTTCCTTTTCGATTTCCTCGTCACTCCGTGAAACACCGGAATTGATGATCAGGAAACCAGCAGGGATTTGTCCCTTGAGCTTGTCGGCAATGCCAATCACTGCGCATTCGGCGACATCCTTGTGACCGGCAATAACTTCTTCCATGCCGCCGGTCGAAAGCCTGTGACCAGCAACATTTATGATGTCATCGGTGCGTGCCATGATGAACAGATATCCGTCTTCGTCGACATAACCTGCGTCAGCGGTTTTGTAGTAACCGGGAAATTCCTCCAGATAGGTGGTCCGGAACCGTTCATCAGCGTTCCACAGGGTGGGCAAGCAGGATGGCGGAAGCGGCAGCTTGACGACAATATTGCCAAGTGAACCGGTTTCAACGGGATGACCTTCGTCATCGAGAACCTGAATGTCATAGCCCGGCATCGGAACCGCAGGCGAGCCATGCTTGACGGGTAACAGGCCAAGTCCGACCGGGTTTCCGGCGATGGTCCAGCCGGTCTCGGTTTGCCACCAATGGTCAATTACCGGGACTGACAGCTTGTCTTCGGCCCATTGGATCGTATCGGGGTCAGCGCGTTCCCCGGCCAGGAAAAGCGTGCGGAAACCGGAAAGGTCATACTGTCCGATCAACTTGCCCTCCGGATCTTCCTTCTTGATCGCCCTGAACGCGGTGGGTGCTGTGAACAGTACCGAGACACCATGTTCCGCGATGACCCTCCAGAATGTTCCGGCATCCGGCGTGCCAACGGGCTTTCCTTCAAAGATGATGGTGGTGCAGCCATGCAGAAGCGGGGCATAGACAATATAGGAGTGGCCAACGACCCAACCGACATCGGATGCAGCCCAGAAGACCTCTCCCGGATCGACCCCATACATCGCGTTCATTGACCATTTGAGGGCGACCATATGCCCGCCATTGTCGCGAACCACGCCCTTGGGCTGTCCCGTGGTTCCGGATGTATAGAGAATATAGAGCGGGTCGGTCGCCTTTACGTCAGCGCAATCGAAGGTAGTGCCTGCATCGCGGGCTGCGCCGACGAGTTCGGCATAATCAAAATCGCGGCCTTCGATCAAATCACAGCCAAGTTGTTCGCGCTGGAGTATCAGCGTGGCAGACGGCTTGTGTGAGGAAATCTCGATAGCCTCATCCAGCAATGGTTTGTAGGCAATCACGCGACCCGGCTCGATTCCGCAGGAAGCGGAGATGATCATGGCCGGTGCAGAATCCTCAATGCGTGTGGCGAGCTCGCGGGCTGCGAATCCACCGAAGACCACGGAGTGAATGGCGCCGATCCTCGCGCATGCCAGCATGGCAATGGCAGCTTCCGGCACCATGGGCATATAAATGATGACGCGGTCGCCCTGGCTAACCCCTTTTTCGGCCATTACATGGGCGAGTGCTTGCACCTCGGCGTGCAGTTCGCCATAGGTGATGGTACGTTTGGATCCGGTTATCGGACTGTCATAGATGATTGCCGCCTGATTCTTGCGGCCACCTTCGACATGTCTGTCGACACAATTATAACAGGTGTTGCATAGCGCGCCGGAAAACCATTGGCCGTAGGGGCCCATAGCACCGTCAAATATCTTGTCCGCCGGCTTGGTCCAGTCAATTGCGGCCGCGGCTTCGCCCCAAAATCCGTCGGGGTCTTTTTTCCAATGCTCGTATACAGTGTGATAGGTCGATGCCATTTGATTCCTCCTCGATGCCGGTTCCCGATGCAAGCAAAGCC
>JBCCEP010000148.1:0-9114 GCA_039030215.1 Pseudomonadota bacterium | reverse complement strand
GCCTCTGCCTCGCGCGGTTCGGCAATGCGGTAGGAAGGCGCGAGATAGATGCGCCGCATAGATGGTACGGTTACGCGGGCGTCCCGATAACTAACATTGCGGCTCACAACTGAATCAGGTTCGCTCGGACGTACTCTCTGGCCTGGTTCAGCGCGCCGCTCGACCGGGCCATAGGTTTTGCGAGCCAGTTCAAGCACTTCCTCCGGCTCGATATCACCGGCGACAATGAGAATGGCATTATTGGGCGTGTAGTGGGTATTGTAAAAATCGAACGCATCCTGACGGGTCAATCCTACCATTTCATGCTCCCACCCAATAATTGGAATTCCGTAGGGATGGTTCTGATAGACCGCCGCATTAAGGGCTTCTGACAATATCGAACCGGGATTGGCATCGACCCTTTGGCGGCGCTCCTCAAGAATGACATCACGTTCGGTTTCGACATCTGATTCCGTCAGCGTGAGATTTTGCATCCTGTCGGCCTCATAACGCATCACCATTTCGAGCGCATCTGGAGCAACCTTTTGGTAGTATGCAGTGTAATCCACGCTGGTGAATGCGTTTTCCCGACCGCCGATTTCAGCGATTTCCGTAGAAAACTCACCTGGTTTTGCTGTCTTGGTTCCCTTGAACAACAGGTGCTCCAGGAAGTGGGCAATGCCGGATTTGCCCCAGGGCTCGTCTGCCGAACCCGCCTTGTACCAGACCATATGGGTGACAACCGGTGCCCGATGATCCGGTATGACAACAATTTCCAACCCATTATCCAGGACAAAATTCGAAGGCTCAGCGATCCTCATTGCCTGTTCGGCTCTAGCTGTTCCCATGACCAGAATGCCAGTGAGCCAGGCAATAAGCAGCAAGGCAAGGGTTGCAGGTTTATTCAGCGCAGGTCTCATCGATGATTTTCCCTTTGTCGCATGGAACCTATTTGATCCTGGGCAATGATATAGGCGCCAGGCCCATGGTGGCACCTTAATATTTTGTCATATTCACGTGATTGATCGAAGATTTGCCGTTCAGTCTTTCGAATTCTCCCGAAAGAACCCGATTGCCGTATCGCCATAATCACGTCGGTCTTCCAGGACAAAGCCATCGATACTGTCCGGGAAATCGCTGGAATTTTCTTCCAGAATGAACAGTGCTCCGGCTTTCAGCCAGCGTCCGGCGAGCAACGCTTTCGCCGCTGATTCACCCAGGCCCCTGGCGTAGGGAGGGTCGGCAAATGCGAGGTCGAACTGCGAAATTTTACCCGCGTCACCGAGCCTGGTGGCATCCCTGCGGAACAGCCTTGTTTTGCCCTGCAAACCAAGCGCCTCTGCGTTGGCCCGGATAAGCGCTCGCCCTTGGGTGGAATTCTCGACAAACAACACAAAGGCTGCACCCCGGGATACTGCTTCCAATCCAAGCGCGCCTGTCCCCGCGAACAAGTCCAGTACCCGTGCGTCTTGTAAATCGTGCCTGTTCGCAAGCATGTTGAACAGGCTTTCACGTGTCCGGTCGGAGGTTGGGCGAATCGCTTTTGAATTCGGAGTGGCCAAACGGCGGCCTTTGAATTTACCGCCGACGATCCGCATTTGTCTTGTCTTTGGCGCCGGATCGGGCCGGATTTCTGGAGCGGGATTGTTTATGTTTCTGGCTGGTGGATTTTGTCGAAACGTTCTTGCGTTTTCGAGTATCCAGTCTGTCGAGCGATGCATCTGCATCATGTTTGTTCTTGTTTTTTGGCCGGGGTTTTTTCTGCTGGTTTTTGGGAGCAGATTTCTCTTTCTTGTTTGTTGTCATCTGATTGCGGATCGGCCCATCAAAATCAGCACCCGCCGCTTTTATGAGGCGTTCTCCCAATTGGTCGCGAAGCGTTCTGCCGCGAATTTCACGGACTTCACCCTCCGCTAATTCACCCAGTTGAAACGGGCCATAAGAAATCCGGATCAGACGATTGACCTCAAGCCCGAGTGCGCCCAGTACTTTCTTGACCTCGCGATTCTTTCCCTCGCGCAGGCCAAGCGTCAGCCAGGTATTCGAGCCCTGCTGGCGGTCAATGACGGCCTCGATTGAACCGTACAGGATTCCATCTACCGCGATGCCCTCTTTGAGGCCGTCCAATTGCTGCTGGTCAATCCGGCCATGTGCCCGGACACGATATCGCCTGAGCCATCCTGTCTGGGGCAATTCGAGAACGCGTGACAAGCCGCCATCATTTGTCAGAAGCAACAGACCTTCGGTTGTTATGTCCAGCCGGCCAACCGTCACCACGCGTGGCATGCCTTCCGGCATTTGCTGAAAAATTGTCTTTCGTCCTTGCGGATCCCGATTTGACGTCACCAGACCAGAAGGCTTGTTATATAACCAGAGCCTCGTGCGCTCGGTTTGTGGCAAAGGCTTTCCGTCGATCTCTATGTGATCATCCGGCCCGACATTCTGTGCAGGCGTCGTCAGCAATTTTCCATTGACAACGACGCGGCCTTGCTCAATCCATCGTTCCGCATCGCGTCGCGAGCAAAGGCCTGCACGTGCCATGCGTTTGGAGATTCGTTCGGTATCACCTGAGGAATTGCTGGATGTCGAATTTTTCATGTTGGGTTCCTAGCAAAACACAGGGTTGCAGGCGAGCAGAATAACGGGTTTGGTCCGGCAATGTCTCAATTCATGCAGGAAGCGCTCAAGGAAGCGGAACTGGCGCGATCGCGCGGCGAAGTCCCGATAGGTGCCGTTATTGTCCGGGATGGCAAGATCCTGGCGCGGGCAGGCAATCAGACCCTGGAATTGAACGATCCGACTGCGCATGCAGAAATTCTGGTGATCAGGCAAGCTTGCGATGCATTGCAAACGCAGCGATTACCCGAATGCGATCTGTATGTAACGCTGGAGCCCTGCGCAATGTGCACCGCTGCAATTTCGTTTGCTCGTATTCGAAGGCTTTATTTCGGTGCAGAAGATATGAAGGGGGGTGCCGTGGAAAACGGTGTCCGTTTCTTTGCTGATCCTACCTGCCATCATGTTCCGGAGGTCTATTCAGGCATGTCCGCGATTGAGTCGACCAGACTGCTGCAGGAATTCTTCAGCGCCAAACGCTAGTCATGTGCAGGCGCTCGAAACATCAAATGGTCTGAAAAAGATCAGTCCTGGCCGCGTTCGATAAGATCCTGCATCTCTGCAGCCTTTTTATCGTCAACAATCTTCTGACGTGCCAGTTTTTCCTCATCGGAATAGGCGTCCTCACCTGAAGCTGCCGTTTCGGCAGGCACGCGGTAGGTTTCAGGAGGATCGGTCAGATACCGACGCTTGCCGTCCTGCGCCACGCCAAGCTCTGCCCTGCGCTTCAATACTTCCTGGCGCTTCACCTTGTCATTGGCAATGTGGGGCAGAAGATATCCGTCCTTGTCGGTGACACCCGGAATGAACTCGCGGGTGGCATCCACTTCCTCGATGTTGATGCCTTCCTTCTTGCGCAACCGTTCCTGGACAGAATAGCTGCCGGTTTCGGCATCAGGTTCCTCAGCCTGAGAACGAATACGAGCAATCCGCTCTTCCGGTGTTTCAGGCCATTCCGGATTGGAGGTAGTTACTTCAGAGTCCAACGGCTCCGGCAAAACAGCCTTGTTTTCGGGAACGACCAAATCCGGACGCGCGCTATAGTCAATATTCTTTGGCTTGTTTTTCAGGGTAAACATTGAGTAGACGTCATTAATGGTCTGCTCTTCCTGGCTTACACCTGTACCGTAAGTCGTACCCCCGACACAGCCTGCAAGCAAAAACAGGGAGCCAACAAAACCTGCGCCAATTGCGGTTTTTCTTGTTGAACCAAAAATGCTGCGAATATGCATGCCCATCCCAATAATCACGCCTGTTTTTTAACGACTATCATAACGTATCCCGTTTGATCTTTAAATATGGCGTTATTCCGGCATCGTCCAGATAATCGGCTTAATTTGCCGATTGTGACAATCTTGCAACTGCCTACAGAAAAAATCGTGCCAATTCAGGGCATTTTAGCTCGATATCACAATCTCAGCGCATGGAATCAATCTCGCGCATGGCGGCAGCATCGCGCAATGAAAGCTCTGGATAGTCTGCATCAGACCCGACTTCCGGCAATATCCGCCAGGAACGGGCACATTTTTGACCTTCTGCCAGAGCCGGGACAACAGCGACATTTGCGACATCATCCGAAGTCCAGGCATCCGGATCCGGGTCGTCGGATGTCACGGTAATCTGGCTGGTGATGCAGATCTCGGCAAAATCCTGCCCTTCCAATGCCGCCAACAGCTCCGGATCGGTCACGTGCACGATTGGTGCAGCCTCAAGCGAAGAGCGCAGCCGTTTTTCACGCCGCTCAACCTCAAGCGCGCCGGTTACAACGCGCCTAATCCTGCGAATCTTGTTCCACTTCCTTGCTAACTCATCATTGCGCCAATGGTCCGGGAGAGTCGGAAACTGTTCCAGATGAACTGACGCTGCATCCATTCCATTCCGGTCGAGCCAGGCTTCCTCCATTGTAAATGGCAGCATTGGTGCCATCCACCGAACCAGGCAATCATACAGATGCTGTACGACCTGGAGCGAAGCCTTGCGGCGGATGCTCGAGGGCGCATCGCAGTAGAGCGTGTCCTTGCGAATATCGAAGTAGAATGCGGACAGTTCCACAGTCATGAAATTGAACAGCTGGGAGAAGATGCGCTTGAAATCAAAGGCTTCGTAACTCTCATTGACCAATTCATCGAGTTCGCTGAGCCGATGCAGCATAAGCCGCTCCAGTTCCGGCATGTCCTCGAAGGCAACTTCCTCGCCCTCATAATGGCTGAGCGTGCCGAGCATCCAGCGCAGCGTATTGCGAAGCTTGCGGTAGGCGTCCACCGAGGTCTTGATGATCTCGTCGCCGATGCGCTGATCCTCGGCGTAATCGACGGATGCAACCCAGAGCCGCAAAATGTCGGCGCCGTATTTCTTGATCACATCCTGAGGCGCTACCTGGTTGTTCAGTGACTTGGACATTTTGCGGCCGTCCTCGGCCATGGTGAAGCCGTGGGTCAAGACGGCATCATAGGGTGCGCGGCCTCGCGTGCCGCAGCTTTCCAATAGCGAGGAATGAAACCATCCGCGATGCTGATCTGAACCCTCGAGATACAGATCGGCGGGCCATTTCAGGTCCTCGCGTTCTTCCAGGCAGAAGGCATGGGTACATCCGGAATCAAACCAGACATCCAGGATATCGGTCACCATCGACCACTTTTCGGGGTCATGATCGTTGCCGAGGAATCGTTCCTTGGCGCCTTCAGCAAACCAGGCATCCGCCCCTTCACGCGAAAATGCCTCGATGATCCGGGCATTGACTGCCTCGTTCTTCAGGACATTGCCGTCTTCGTCGGCAAAGACAGCAATCGGAACGCCCCAGGCCCGCTGGCGTGAAAGTACCCAGTCTGGCCGTGATTCAATCATCGCATGGAGCCGGTTTTGCCCGGATGCTGGAACAAATCTGGTGTCTGAGATCGCCTTCAAAGAACGAGCGCGTAACGTGTCGCCGGTGCCATCGATGTCTCGATCCATATAGACGAACCATTGCGGTGTGTTGCGGAATATCACCGGTTTCTTGGACCGCCATGAATGCGGATAGGTGTGTTTCAACCGGCCGCGGGCGAACAACATGTCCTTTTCGATCAGCGCGGTGATGACCGCCTGATTGGCGTTACCCTTCTTGCCCTTGTCGTCGATTACGCGAGCAGCACCCACTTCGCGATCCGGGCCGAAACCCGGTGCGTTTTTGGTGAAGAAACCAGCATCGTCGACCGTGAATGGAATTGCAGCATCGATTCCGCGCGCCTCCAGGTCACGGGCGTTCTCCATCCAGGCGTCAAAGTCCTCGCGGCCATGGCCTGGTGCGGTGTGAACGAAACCGGTTCCTGCATCGTCGGTGACATGTTCACCATCAAAAAGCGGAACGGCAAATTCATAGCCGCCGCCCAGTCCCATCAGCGGGTGGGAGCAGGTTATCGATGACAATTCGTCAGCGGTGACGTCGCGTAAGCGCGTATATTCCAACTTGGCTTTTTCGAAGCTCTCCGGTGCCAGCTTGTCGGCAAAGATCAGCTTCTCGCCCGGCTGCGGACCAAAGTCGTTTTCCGCTGCTGTAACCTCGTAAAGGCCATAAGAAATACGCGATGAATAAGAGATGGCCCGGTTGCCGGGAATCGTCCAGGGCGTGGTGGTCCAGATGACGACGAATGCGTCAAAAAGATCTGTAAGTTCGGCGCCATCCCTGACCGGAAACTTCACCCAGATCGTATCGGATTCATAATCCTGATATTCGACTTCCGCTTCAGCCAGTGCAGTACGTTCCACCACCGACCACATGACCGGTTTTGATCCGCGATAGAGCTGGCCGGACATGGAAAACTTGTGTAGTTCGGCGGCGATTTTTGCCTCGGCGGCGAAGTTCATCGTCGTGTACGGGTCTTCAAAATCTCCCTCGACACCAAGCCGGCGGAACTCCTCGCTTTGGACGCCGATCCAGTGCTGGGCGAATTCCCTGCATTCGCGCCGGAACTCATTGACCGGGACCTCGTCCTTGTCCTTGCCCTTGGCGCGGTATTGTTCCTCGATCTTCCATTCGATCGGCAAGCCATGGCAATCCCAGCCGGGTACGTAGTTGGAATCAAAACCGCGCATCTGGAAGGAGCGCGTGATCAGGTCCTTCAGGATCTTGTTGAGTGCATGGCCGATATGTAGATGGCCGTTGGCATAGGGCGGGCCGTCATGCAGCACATATTTGGGCCTGCCTTTCGAGGCTTCCCGCAACTGGCGGTAAAGGTTGGCCTTGTCCCAGCGGGCAATGATCTCCGGCTCCTTTTGCGGCAAGCCGGCGCGCATCGGAAAATCGGTCTTCGGCAGGTATAGCGTCGCGCCCCAGTCGCGACCGGCATCGTCTGCTTCGGCAGTGCCAGATTCGTTCTTGTCGGTATTTTTCAATTGAGCATCCTGCATGGGTCTTGCAATCTTTTCCCGCGCGTGTGGCTAAGCGGATTTTGTTTACAGCGGGTTATACACGCCCGCAATCAAATGTCGGAAAACTGGTACGCAATTTATTGGAATTCAAGCCCGGTCTCCGCTCTGCATTAAACGGTGGCCGGGACCATAATTCGAGCAATAATTGCGGGATAACTGGTCATGCCGGGCTATTTAACAGCAAGTATCAGATGAATAAAGCGGATTAATCGGCAAATGGTCGACTAACCACTACCATTTTTCTTCGGGCAGTTTCTCAAACAGCACTTTGCGCATCAGACCAGTCGTTGTGCGTGGCGCGATTCTGCCGGCCAATGCAGATAGTTTCGCCGCAACGCCGGGGTAATATCGCTTTGATCGGGAACCGGCCGCCTTCAAGATCCGTCGTGCCAATTCATCTGGATGCATGCGCTTTTCCTCGCTTGCACCCGGCGGCGCGTGAAAAGCAGCATGGCCTGTCCTTATCGGCCCGGGAAAAACGGTCATCACCGAAATTCCCTGCTTGCCGAAGGGTTTGTCGATGCTCTTTGCGTAGACAGCAACAGCGTCTTTTGAAGCGGCATAGCTTGCCGCTCCGGGATAGCCGGTCTGGCATGCAAGCGAAGCTATGAATATCAAACTTGCAGAAGGCGAAAAGGCATTTCGGGCGGCCAATCCGGAAGCAAGGATCATTGGTGCTACCGCGTTTACCGCCAGCAGTTTTTGATGAACCTCGGATGGTATTTTCTCGAATTTGCCGGTTGCCGAAATTCCGGCGTTCAAAATGACCTGATCGAACGGCCCTGCCTCAGCAAATTCATCCAGCCGAGTTGCAAGTGCCTCGGTATCTGCCAGTTCGCAGGAAAGGATGCGGATCTTATCGCTCTTGATTTGCTCCAAGCCTTCCCTGTCGCGATCCAGCGCGACAACCTCAAAGCCGGAATCTGCCAGTTTCAAGGTCAGGGATTTTCCCAGCCCGGATGCAGCTCCCGTGACGAGCGCCCTCATTGGCCTGGCCCCTTGCCCAACAAACCAGAAACGATTTCTCGAGGACCGATCGACAGAAAGGCGCGCGGCGTTCCCCGCTCAATGAATTGGGCAACTCTCCTGGTTGCGCGGTCGGGATCAATGAAGAAACGGCGGGCAAAACCAACATTCAGTTGCGCCTTTTCATGCATGCGGGTCGCAATCGGTCCTGGATGGATTATCTGGACCTTCATTCGCCCTGCCCATTCACTTGCAACTGCGCGCGCGAAACCATCAAGTCCCGCCTTGGACGCAGAATAGCTGGCAAATTGCGCTGCGCCTCGTATTGCGGTTGATCCGATCAATGTCACCTGCCCCTGCCTGTCAGAGGTTTCGAGCAATGGCGCCAGATCGCGTAAAATGGTGATGGGTGCGGCAAGATTTACCGAGATCGTGTTGCATATTGCCTCGGCGCTCTCATCAGCCGGGTCACCGACGGTGCCCGTGCCTGCATTCAGGATGAGATTGTCAATCCTGTTCCAACCCAGTTGCCTGACCGATTTCAGTATCTTTCCTGCACAATCATCCCTGGCCTGATCTGCCTGTATGTAATGAATATTATCTGACGTGAATTCCGTCTCGTCAGCGGGCCGCCGTCCGGTCGTCACCACATGTGCACCTTCCGACAGGTAATGCCTGACTAGCAGGAGGCCGATACCATCGGTCCCGCCGGTTATCAGTACATTGCGCCCATTAGACATTGTTCTTTCCGGCGGGCGGAATGTCTTTCAGCAGCGCTTTGGCTTGCTCACAATCACGATCCATTTGAGCGATCAGCGCTTCAGCGCTTTCAAATTTTTCCTCATCACGCAGAAAGCCGTGAAATTCGATCTCTATCTCCATACCGTAAATGTCGTCGGAGAAATCGAAGAGGAATGCCTCGAGAATGACTTCACCATTATCGTAGGTAGGCCTGCGACCAAAACTGGCAACGCCATCATGGATCTGTCCGTTCGCCAATCTTGCTCGTACCGCATAAATTCCCTGGCGCAGCCGTGATTGCGCCGGCAACAAGATATTGGCAGTCGGATAACCAAGTGTGCGGCCAAGTTGCTTGCCAGCAACGACAGACCCCTGAACATACCACGGCCTTCCGCTAAGGCGGTT
>JBCCEP010000147.1:0-9210 GCA_039030215.1 Pseudomonadota bacterium | reverse complement strand
CGCGGGCCCATCTAATAGCGATAAATCTTTCCCCCGTAGGGCGTATACGGTATTAGCACAAATTTCTCTGTGTTGTTCCGTACTACTAGGTAGGTTCCCACGCGTTACTCACCCGTCTGCCACTCCCTCCGAAGAGGGCGTTCGACTTGCATGTGTTAGGCCTGCCGCCAGCGTTCGTTCTGAGCCAGGATCAAACTCTCAAGTTTGATATGAGATTTTGATCGGCTGATATAGATGTATGCAAATACATCTGGTCACGCATAAAACTGTTGTTTTCACAACAGAATGACAAGGACATGTATAACACACCATCGATATTCTCATATCGACGTGTAACGTCCTTGAAACGTGTTCGCCGAAGTCTCGTTCGAACCCAAACCGAAGGAATTACGGTTGGGTCCAGCAGGACTCCGCCACCCACGTTTCTCTTTCTTTCTATTCAATTGTCAAAGAACCGATATCAGTGCAGACACGATATCGGGCTGCTTGTCCTAATTACCTAGTGGTAACCTGGCCCTGCAGCCTTACACGAGGAATGCACTTTCGTGCGATTTCTCTGGAATTAACAAGGTCGAGCGATTTGTCGCCAGCGGCGTGCCGCCCTCGTTGATGGCCGTATATAGTATTCCTCTAACCAAAGTGTCAACAAGCATTCTCGATATTTTTGAACTTTTTTTGACGGTTTCCGCCAACGCGGCATTTGCCCTCATTCAGCCCCAATTGAACCGAATAGATTTAGCTCGGCAAATTGCCCGCGCTCTTTATATTTGTTGCACTTTTGGAGTGTCGGTTACGGCATGTAACCTGAGCTATGTAGATGGGTACGATTGCAGGCAAATTCAAGCGCTGGACAATCGGTTGGACTAATGACAAAAACAGTTCCGGGACAAATCGGACAGGCGATGACTTCAACCAGTGAAAATACGGAAACCCTGTTTCTTGGCGACATGCCACCACTGTTGGAAACCGGCAGGAAATTGCCGGACAAGCGCCGCGTAAGCCTGCGATGGTTGTCGGGCGCGGTTCTGACTGGCGTCACATCGGCATTCCTTATGGGAGGCGCGCTTTTTGCGGCCCTCGACGGCCGGCACCAACTCACCCTGCCCGCCCAGGCTTATGAACAGCTTCCCGGTATCGAGCGTCCATCCAATGTTGCCGTCAAGGGCGCCCGCCCTGGTTTGAAGCTCAATGTCGATACATCTGATACGGATATCATGATGGTCTCCACCGTCAGCCGCGAGGGCAACCGCGACGTTGTAAAGGTGAAGCCTTTCCTGCGGGTTGAAGCGCCGCTGGCTGCCGCGCCCAAAGCTGACTATGAATATCCGAAATTCAACGCACTCAATGTCTTTTCAGATTCCGAGGAACCCGAAACGTTCTCTGCCTCCAGCGACCTGATCTATGGCGCGGATGTCGATACCGAAGTTGCCCTTACCTTTGCCGATTTTGATCATACCAACCCGCTGGTCACCAAAACACCCAGACAGCGCGCCAGCGACATTGAGGAATTGATTCGCACCGCTGCGCCCGGCCTTGGAAGCGGCGCAACGACAATCGCATCCCTTACCTATTTCGATCCCCGCCGATTCTCCTTCACCGAAGGCAGCAACCTGCCGGCCACCGGTGTGACGATTGTTGCGGAAAACATGACTGTTCTGGAGAAACAAAATCCGCGGTCCTATACCGGTCGTCGCTATGAAGAACGCGTTGTTAAGGTCAGGACCGAGGCACCCGTTTCCGACATCTTGATTTCGGAAAACATGGACGGTGCAGAGGCAAGCCTGCTTCAGAAGGTTCTTTCTTCGGATCTCGGTTCCGAGACCCTTCGTCCCGGCGACCGTGTCAGGATCAATTATGAAACCCAGGGAAGTAACGATTACACTCAGACAATCAAACCAGGCCGAATCAGCATCTACAGAAGTTCCAGCCATCTGGTTTCGATCGCCCGAACCGATTCGAACCGATTCGTGTATACCCCTGCGCCTGAGCCAATTCCGCAAATTGAGCAGGATGGCCAACAGACATTCCAGATACCGCAGGGCCGCCTGCCTTCGACCTATGATGCAATTTATAGGGCAGCTCTCTCAGAAGGGCTCAATGAGGCGCTTGCAGCGAAGCTGATCCGGATTTTTTCATTCGATGTCGATTTCAATTCGACAATATCACCCACCGATCAGCTCTCGGTCTTCGTTTCACTGGAAGATGGTCAAAAGACCCCGACGGAAAAGTCTGAAATACTTTACGCCTCGATCAAGCTAGGGACGATTGTTCGCAAATACTATCGATTTAGAGATCAGGATGGTGGACGCGTCGACTACTATGATGAGACCGGCAAGAGTGCAAAGAAGTTCCTACTGCGCCAACCTGTTCCCAATGGCCGTTTCAGATCTCCCTTTGGCTCTCGTTGGCATCCAATTCTCAAATATAGGAAAATGCATTGGGGGGTCGATTGGGCTGCGCCGCGCGGTACGCCGATCCTGTCGGCAGGGAATGGGGTTATACTGACATCAGGCTGGCAATCAGGATATGGCCGCCAGACAAAAGTCCAGCATGCCAATGGATATGTGACGTCCTATTCGCATCAAACCAGGATCGCCAAGGGTATCAAGCCCGGTGTCAGGGTCCGCCAGGGTCAGGTAATCGGTTATGTCGGTTCTACCGGCCTCTCCACAGGTCCACATCTTCATTACGAAGTCATTGTGAATGGCACCAAGGTGGATCCGATGCGGATCAGACTTCCCAAGGGCCGTGTCCTAAAGGGAACCGAACTCGCCACCTACCAGTCAGAGCGCGATCGCATTGATGATCTGCTTTCCGACGGCGAAGATACCGAGATTGCCCGTTACTGATAAAACACATTCAGCGATTGGAATTTTTGCGGGGAATGAGCTCTTCCAGTCCGAGTTCCAAGAGACGCTTTTTGGGCAAACCGGCAGTCACAATATGATAGCTGCCTACCAAATGCTCTCGTAAACCATCGTCATCCATGAATCCGCTTTTCGTACGCTGGATCCATTTCATGCCACGCGAGGCCAGATAGGGTGCTGGCCGCAGCCCGGCTTCATCCTTCAATATCTCGTAACCGATATCTGATACCTTGAAGGTCACTCCAAGTTCTTCATCGGCAGACCATCCCGCAATTGCAAAGACCTTGCCGCCGATTTTCCAGACGCTGGCGCCACCCCATTGGACAACATGGGTAGTTCCGGCAAGCGAGGCACAAAACGCATCATATTCTTCAAGCGTCATATATGCCCCGCTCTTTGGTCTGGTGTCTTAAATCAGGCTGCGTCCTGGGTTTCCGCGTCCTGATTGGCAGGCTTTGTTTCGATCGGTTCGAAGACTAACCGATCTGCAGCGGCACCGATACGAACCGTCATGCCGTCATGAATGTCGCCAGACAGGATGCGATCCGCGAGCGGATCTTGCAGTTCCGACTGGATGACCCGCTTCAGCGGTCTTGCACCATAGGCAGGGTCATACCCTTTGTCGGCCAACCATTCGACGGCATCATCACCCACTTCGATAAGGATACGTCGATCGGCAAGCAGATCTTCAAGGTGCCTCAGCTGAATTGCAACAATGCCGGCCATGTCGCCACGTTTTAACCGGTGGAACAGGATAACCTCATCCACCCGGTTCAGGAATTCTGGCCGGAAGCTGGCACGTACGATCTCCATGACCTGGCTGCGCGCTGCTTCAACCTCTTCATCCTCGCCCAGATTGACCAGGAACTCGGCTCCGAGATTCGATGTCATGATGATCAGCGTGTTTCGAAAGTCGACAGTTCTGCCCTGACCATCGGTCAGCCGTCCATCATCCAGCACCTGTAGCAAAACGTTGAATACATCTGGGTGCGCCTTTTCGATTTCATCGAATAGGATCACCTGGTAAGGACGCCGCCTTACCGATTCGGTCAGAACACCGCCTTCATCATATCCAACATATCCTGGAGGTGCGCCGATCAAGCGGGCAACGGAGTGTTTCTCCATATATTCCGACATGTCCAGACGAACCATGGCATTGTCGTCATCAAACAGGAAGCCGGCCAATGCCTTGGTGAGTTCCGTCTTGCCGACACCGGTTGGTCCCAGGAAAATGAATGAACCGATCGGGCGGGAAGGATCATTCAATCCGGCTCTCGCTCTGCGCACTGCTCGCGACACAGCCTGGACTGCCTCGCCCTGTCCGACGACACGTTCAGCCAGCGCATCTTCCATACGAAGCAGCTTGTCTTTTTCACCTTCAAGCATCTTGTCGACTGGTATCCCGGTCCAGCGTGAAACCACCTGTCCGATGTGGTCGGGCGTCACCGCCTCTTCCATCATGTTGTCCAGATCGCTGTCGCCTTCTTCCTCTGCCGTTTCAAGCTTGGCTTCGAGGTCCGGAATTACGCCATAGGCGAGTTCCCCTGCCCGAGCCAGATCGCCTTCGCGGCGAACCTGTTCCAGTTCGTTTCTGGCGCGGTCCAATTGCTCCTTGATATCACGGGCACCGGAAAGTTTGTCCTTTTCCGATTCCCACCTGGCTGTCAGGGAATTCGCCTTTTCCTCAAGACCCGCGAGATCACTTTCCAACACCTTCAGGCGTTCCTTGGATCCCTTGTCGGTCTCCTTCTTCAGTGCTTCGCGTTCGATTTTCAGCTGGATGATCTTTCGGTCCAATTCATCGAGCTCTTCCGGTTTGGAATCCACTTGCATGCGCAGCCTGGAAGCTGCCTCATCCATCAGATCGATTGCCTTGTCCGGCAGGAACCTGTCGGTGATGTAGCGGTTTGAAAGATTTGCTGCAGCAACCAGGGCAGAATCGGTGATGCGAACGCCATGATGCAGTTCGTACTTTTCCTTGATTCCGCGCAAAATCGAAACCGTATCCTCAACTGTTGGCTCACTTACAAATACCGGTTGGAACCTGCGCGCTAACGCTGCATCTTTTTCGACATGCTTGCGATACTCATCAAGCGTTGTCGCACCGACACAGTGCAATTCACCACGCGCCAGCGCCGGCTTCAGAAGATTGGAGGCGTCCATCGCGCCTTCACTCTTTCCGGCTCCCACAAGCGTATGCATTTCATCGATGAACAGGATGATGCCACCATTTGCCGCCTGGACTTCGCTCAAAACAGCTTTCAGCCGTTCTTCGAATTCGCCACGGTACTTCGCACCAGCAATCAACGCACCCATGTCGAGCGCAAGAAGTTGTTTGTCCTTGAGCGATTCCGGGACGTCGCCATTGACGATCCTGAGCGCCAGACCTTCGGCGATCGCTGTTTTACCAACGCCTGGCTCACCGATTAGCACCGGATTGTTTTTGGTCCGGCGGGAAAGGACCTGGATCGTACGACGAATTTCTTCGTCCCGGCCAATCACCGGATCAAGTTTACCCTCGCGGGCATCCAGGGTCAGATCCTGCGCATATTTTTTCAAGGCATCATAGCCGGCTTCAGCATTCGAACTGTCGGCTGTCCTGCCTTGTCTCAGATCGTTTATGACCTGATTGAGCGCATTCGCCGTCAGGCCTGCCTTGGAAAGAATCTTGGAGGTCTCTGCGGACTTCACCATCGCCAGCGCCTGCAATAGCCGCTCGACAGTAACATAGGAATCTGATGCTTTTTCCGCTGCCTTTTCGGCAGTATCAAAAACCCGTGCAAGAGCTGGTGACAGATACAACTGATCACCGCCGCCGGATACTGAAGGCATGGAATTCAACGCTGCTTCTACAGCAAGCTTGGCTTCCTTGGCGTTTCCGCCTGCGCGTTCTATCAGGGAGCTTGCCAAACCCTCGGGATCGTCAAGAAGTACCTTGAGAAGATGTTCCGGGGAGAATTGCTGATGGCCCGCCGATAACGCCTGTGTTTGCGCCGACTGGATGAAACCTTTCACCCGGTCGGAATATTTTTCAATGTTCATAGTCAACTCCTGAACTTTTCTCCACCTGCAAGGCAGCATGGAAAATCGCCATTGGATAAGCCCCCGCATCGCGGCAGGCTTGTTCAGGTTTGAGATAGTTATTCAACGTCAATAAATAAAGAGGTCGCCTTGGAATCAGGCTCCTTCAATTAATTTACGACATTTGTTTCAGAGTATTGCCTGAACCAATCTAGTCATCACTATTTGGATTGGGGGTTGGCGCTGGTTCCCCACCCACACCCAAAAGGCTGCCTGGCAATTTAGCCGCATCACTGGAAATGTCTGGTTTTGAAGGCGCTTCTGCTTGATCGTTGGAATCGCTACCCGCTTCGATCGTCTCACCTTCGGACTGACCATTCATGGCTGATTGATCAGATTTCTTTGGCCGCTTACGTCCACGCGATTCGCGGTCTGGCCGAGCGTTCGCCTCTTCGCCGCCGTCACCTTCCGATACTTCGGTATTAGATTCCTCGGCATTGGCGGCGTTGATATCTTCGCCATTCTCGGTACGCCTGCCGGATCTCCCGCGATTTCGATTGTTTCTGGATTGTCGCGGACCGCGCCCATCCCTGTTTGGCTGCGCGTCGCCATTCGCTTCGGCAGCTTCAACCTGTTCATTATTTTCGCTTGAAATTTCGGGCTGTGGCCCCCTGCCGCTTGCCGCTTGTTCGTCGTTTCGGGCATTGTTTGCTGCGGCAGCCGATACGATCCGGTTATAGTGTTCGGCATGCTGCAGATAATTCTCGGCCATCACGCTATCACCCGCCGATGAGGCATCTCGTGCCAATGCCATATATTTCTCTGCTACATGCGCTGCATTTCCTCGGATTTTTACGTCCGGTCCATTGCTTTCAAAATTACGGCTCATCGGATTTGGCTGTTTCCTGCCGCGCCCGCGCATCCGGTTTTTTTGCTGTGAAGGCCTCATAAAATTCTCGTTCTAGTGACTGTGTTTAAGAGCATCATTTCGCCATATCGGATTGCACGGAAAACGGCGCGCATAAACGACGCCTGACCGGACCCGTCAATTATCTATCCTGCGATCAGCTTCTTTGCCCAATATCCCCGGCATAACAGAATGCGGACAATGTCCGAACTTGATCGAATGTCGCTGGGAACTTTAATGCAAAAGGCGCGACTCAAAGTCTCCGCCCCAGCACATTGTCGAAACTATCTGTTTCGACGCCAGATTCCAAGCTTTTTCTGCGAACACTGTGAATGTCGCCTTGCCTAACTTTATTTTCTGCTTTTTCGAGCACCAGAATTCTTGGCAATCCGGCAAAATCATTCTTCGATCGCAAGACGGTCCATCCAAGATCTAATGCCAGTCTTTTGCAACATTCGAGCTGATCGAATCCAATCTCGACATAGATTTTCCCGTCGGCCCTTAGATGGCTTTTGGCTTGCGAGAAAATTGCTCGATAGGCATCTAGGCCGTCTGTGCCGCCATCTAACGCAATCTGGGGATCGTGCCTTTTGACTTCAATGTCCAAAGCCGCGATTTCAGAACTTCGAACATAGGGAGGATTTGCAATAATGATATCAAACTGCTCATTGATTTCCGAAAAGTAGTCGGATTGAACGGTCCTGAACCGGGGCGACACATCATTGCATGCGGCATTGCGATCAGCGACCCTGAGGGCAGCATTGCTCACATCAACGGCAAGGCAGGAACTGAGCGGAAATAATTTCAGCAGCGTAATTCCAATCACGCCGGTTCCCGTGCCCACGTCCAGAAACCTGAGCCCCGTCTCACTGTCAAAATCCGCGACGACTTCGTCGATTAGCAATTCTGTTTCAGCGCGCGGATCAAGAACCTCTGGAGTGACTTCAAACAGGTTCCCTCGAAACTCGCGCCGCCCGATAATACGATAGACCGGCTCGCCATTCGCGCGCCGTCGAACGAGCGCCTGATGCGCCTCTTCTTGGTCTATCGGCAGTAAATCCGAATTTCTGGATATCAAGTCGCTATGGCTGCATGCCATTGCATGCTGAAGCAACAAACGTGCATCGAGCCTTGCATCCTTTATACCCTTTTGCCGAAGCAGTTCGGACGCCACCTTCAACTGTTCCTGAACGGTATGTCCTGTCATTCGTCTTCGTCCAACGCCGCCAGTTGGCCCGCCTGATAATCTGCCACCAGCGCATCGATAAGTTCATCCAGGCCTTCACCAGCGATTATCCGGTCAAGTTTGTAAAGTGTCATGTTAATCCGATGATCGGTAATTCTGCCTTGCGGAAAATTATAGGTCCGTATCCGTTCTGATCGATCTCCGGAACCTACCTGACCTCGTCGATCGCTCGCGCGTTCTTCCTCCGCCTTTTGCCGTTCGATATCAAATAGCCTCGCCCGAAGGGTTTTCATCGCATTGGCACGGTGTTGGTGCTGCGACTTTTCCGACGACGTGACCTGCTTATTTCGAGTCTGTGGATGTTATAGAAATTATGGAAATCGTGGGAATTTGGATATTCCGGGTAGTCTGCATAAAAATTCTGAAAACTATAGAAATTATCGACGTTCTGGGCACTCTGCGCGTTTGTTTAACCTAGAAATAGTGGAAGTTTGGATATCATGGGTATTCTGGTTATTTGGAGTCCACGGGTGTTATGAAAATCATGGAAATTATATATTTTCTGGGTGCTGTCAGTATTTGGAGTCTATGGAGGTTATTGAAATTATGAAAATGATAGAGATTAGGGATATTTTGAGTGCTTGGAGTTCACGAATGTGAGAAAATCGTAGAAACTATGCAAATTCAGGATATTCCACATTTTGAGTATCCTGGTTATTCGGAGCCTATGGGTGTCAGGGAAATCCTGAAAATTTTGAAATTACGGAAATTCTGGATATGCTTCGTATTTCGAGTTCATATGTATGTCTCATGAAAATGATGAAATTTATAGAAATGAATATTCTGGTAACTCAGAGCCTTTCTATATTATGGAAGTCAGGGGAATTTTGAAATGTTTGAAACTTGGCATATTCTAGGGTTATGCTGAGTTCGTGTATGATAGGAAAATCATGAAAACCCTGGATATTCTGGGTATTCGATGTCTACAAACGTGTTATGACAATTCTGGAGATTATTGAAGTTCTGGGTAGTCTGAGTTCATTCATCTAATGAAAATCATGGAAATTACTGGGTATTCTGAGTATGCTGAAAGTCTCTGAATGTTATCATAGACATTTTTAAAATGATAAGAAATCTGCATGTTTTGGATTTTGGTTTTCGGAGTATATAGATCTTCGTGGGCGGTCGCGTCGGGCGCGATGTGTTGAAAGCCGGCCAGCACCGTCCGG
>JBCCEP010000146.1:0-9229 GCA_039030215.1 Pseudomonadota bacterium | reverse complement strand
TGTGGCCGGGCGCCAAATGCTGGATGTCATGTCAAAAACAACAGAAGCGCAGAACTGATCATACAGGTTGAGAAATTTGACCGGATCGATGACGCGTTCTACCCGCTTCTTGGATATCAAATCGGCAAGATTTCGGGGAGCAAAATTCCCCTGATAACCGGGATAGAGGCAAACGACATTTCTGTTGATGAGCTGAAGGCATTTGGGGCCGCGTTCGCGACCGCTTCCGGTGCACCGATGTTCCACATTGCTGGTCTGACCCCCGAAGCCAAGACTGTGGAGGAGGCCACGGGAGGGAAGATTGATCTTGAGGTTACAAAGATCGACAGTTCGGATTTGCGAGATATCTGGCGTGAACTGAATGCGGATGATCGCGAAACAATCGATCTGGTATCGTTGGGCAACCCGCATTTTTCATTGAGCGAATTGGTCCGTTTGAATGAATTGTGCAGGGGCAAAGTAAAGAATGATCACGTCAGCATCATTGTCACCTGTTCGAGGGCGACCCTCGAGGCGGCACAAGAAACGGGTGTTGTTTCGGAACTGGAGAAGTTTGGTGTGGAGTTCATCACCGATACCTGCTGGTGCATGATTTCAGAACCTGTAATTCCGGTCGAAGCTAAAACACTTATGACGAACTCCGCCAAATATGCGCATTACGGTCCTGGATTGACCGGCCGCAAGTTCCGTTTTGGAAATCTGACGATGTGTGTCGAAGCAGCCGGTAGAGGTACGTTACCTGTGCAAATGCCGGAATGGTTGACGCAATAGGCCGGTCATTCACGCTGCGCGCATTTGCTTCACAATTGAAGGGTCGTGCTGATTTGGCTGGGCTATTGTTCGGTCAATCGGCATTTGTCTCATCCTGCTGAGGCGGTTATCCACATTTGCCGTATTTAGATGGGGACAACTTCCCATGAGACCCTTCACCACGCACTCATCGATCATGCAGGATTACACAAGTGAGGCAGTGATTCGGGAGCGACCATGGAACGTGTTCCCTTTAAAGGAGCGGCACAGCTACGGCTGTATGAGGAGATTACAAAACATTGGCGTAAGGCCGCTGAACAAGGTTATGCCAAGGCGCAATTCGAGCTTGGCGTGAGCTATGCTGAAGGTCAGGGGCTAAAGCAGGACAACGTGCGGGCATTTATGTGGCTTAGCCTGGCAGCTGCCCAGGGGCATGAGAATGCAACGTTGGTAAGGGTAAAGCTGAAGCGCCGCATGACCGCCCAGCAGATTGACGACGGATATCAAATGATGCGCGAATGGAAGCGCTATTTTCCGTCCAAGTCGCCAAAGAACTGGGCGGCCAAATCTGCCGAAAGTGTTTCTTCTCCGCGTGATCCTCGACCCGTGCCATCAATAGAAAGCGATGAGCCGGGTAGAGATGAAACAACGCCCGTGGCTAACCGATTCCAAAGATTGATCTGATTGCCGTTAGCTAAAAGAGATTGCCGGCACGAACGAAACACCAAAATTATTCGCCGAAGTTTCAATATGCCCGTTTGGCAGGATTGATTGGTAGATAATGTATATTGTGACTTGATTTTCAGATATATTGACGTTTCAACAACGGGCCTGCCTGGCCGCGTCTGTTAAATATTGCAAAAATGCTGGCTGTGTTTTTAAAAACTGGTTCCCAAACCCTAACCTCGAAACTGAGTTCCGGTGTTTCTTGCTATTTTGGTAGGTTGGTATATTCGATAATGGGCATATACCAGATAGCGTCCGGTTAAAACACGTCCGATATTACTGGCGTGTGCGCTATTTATAGAGTGAGCGATTTGCCTTGAATCGAATATTAGTATGAATTCACGAAAATGGCTGATAATTCCAGTTGAGGTTCAGGTTCGCGAACTACTAGCACGCTTGTTGGTAGCGGCGATTGCCGCCGATCGTGGGTTCAATGTGCTGATCGGGCAGGACCGTGTGATACGCCGACTTGCCCGATATTTGCCCAGAGGTATTTTGTTCGACAAGAGCCTCGATGGGAAAGGGGACCGAAAAGTCCGGCGTTATGCCAGGCTTGGTTACACAATCGCTGCAATTGATGAAGAAAGTCGCGGCGTTTACTCCGAACCGCGTTTTTTCTTCTCCCGCCGATTATCCGATGAAGCCTTGTCCCGTTCTGCGCGGTGGTTTTGCATTTCCGATTTGGTGCGTGATGAAGCGGTAAACTTTTTCCCCGAATATTCGGACCGGTTTGAGACTACAGGCTTGCCGCGGGTTGATCTTTGCCGACCAAGTTTCAGCGCAATCTACGAAAAAGAGCGTGCCGAAATCAAAGAAAAGTACGGAAAGTTCCTTCTTGTTTGTTCCAATTTCGGGACGATTTTGCACGTGCGCCGGGGGAGATTTCTGGACAACCAAATGCGCAGGGCGGCAAAACAGGCGCCGGGCAATGCGGCATACCGCGAAAGGGTGGAGGCAGAGGGTCGAGTAAACCTGGAAGCCTATATACAGATGCTTCCGAAACTGCGTGAATGGTTCCCGGATCACAAACTACTGGTTCGCCCTCATCCAACGGAGAGTCATGACACCTGGCGAAGTATACTTGGTGATCATGATGGTGTGGAGATTGTCTCAGGGGGTTCCGCCAATCCGTGGATTCTGGCAAGTGACTGTCTGGTCCATCACGGTTGCACCACCGGCATTGAAGCGGAGTTGCTTGGTAAGCCGCATGTCATGTATGCGCCGCATCCTGATTTCCACCACGATACCGAAGTCATGAAGACATTTGCCACCATCGTGCATGACGAGAATTCTCTTCGCGGCGTAATTTCGGACATTCTTTCAGGAAAAGACTATTCAAAGCCTCGCAGATCGCTTGAGAAATATTACGCAGCGCAAGTAGGGCAACTTGCGAGCGAAAATGTAATTGAAGCATTTGACAAGCTTACTCAGAAAGGTGGCGAGTTGCCTAACTGGTTGCCATTGTTACGGTTTACGCCGCGCCATCTGGTAGCCGAGTACTGGCCGCGTTCTGCAGCAGCACAGGCTTACTCCAAACAAAAGTGGCAGGGTGTTTCACTTGAAGAAATACGCGCCACTTTGGATGTATTGCGAGACGGTGCGCAATGCCAGTCGTCCTTGAAGGTTGAAGAAATATTTCCGCAATTATTTTCAGTGACCCGGCGCTGAGTCAGCCGGGCTTGTTCACAACAGTTATTTTTGCGAAAAGCTTCCCAGGATAGGATTATTTCCCAAACCTGCGCAAATATCACCGCAGCTACGATCAAAACACAGCGTAATCCGGCTTCGATCGGTCGATCTAGGTAGCAAATAATGAAGCTCATTTTTCTGACTGGCCATCGAAAATCCGGGACAACCTTGTTGCACAAGTTGTTTGATGGTCATCCGGGTATCTGTGTGTATCCGGTGGATTTGGGGATATTGTATGCCTATTTCCCGGCGTTTACATCGGATCCAGATATTGATGATAGCGCCCTTCTGCAACGTCTTGATGAGGTGATCCGGCACGGTTTTCGACGGCAGGAGGCCGATATTGACGACAATCGATTTTCAGAAATGTTAGAGGCGCAGCTCAAAGGGAAAGATATCAGAAGCAAATCAACTGTCCTAACGGCGCTGCTAGGTTCATGGCAAGAGTTTACGGGCGCAGACCCAGGTTTTCCGGTTCTGATCAAGGAAACCAGCCAGGCAATCTATTTTGATGAATTTCTTTCTGCATTCCCCGAAATGCGCATGGTGAATTTATTGCGTGATCCCAGGGACAATTTCAGTGCGATTAAGGCTGGTGTTACCAAGCATTATTCCAAGCTGGGTGAAGGTGACCTTGAATCGCTTGCCAGTCTGATCAACCGGGCCCGAATGGATTTCCGAGCTGGAATGTCAAATGCGGCTGAAACACCGTCTGCGTTTTGTAATCTTCGATTTGAAGATCTCGCCGCGGACCCTGAAAAGACGATGCAGAACCTGGTTGAATTCCTCGATATTTCCTTTGATGAAACATTGCTGAAGCCCACAATACAGGGCAAAAACTTTGCCGGAAACAGCTATGATGGCCTGAAATTTGGAGGCGTATCGACCCAGAATGTTGGGCGCTGGCGCGAGCGGATCTCAGAAAAGGAAGCGATGATCATAGAATACTGGATGGAAAGTGAAATGAAATCGGCCGGCTATGAAACGGTATTTCCCGTCAAGGATTGCAAGAAAGCCTTTGGTGAGTTTTACGCCTGGTACAACTCGAACTATTTTTTCAGAGATGCATTCTCGAAAACCAGTTGAAGACAAATTCCGCAATTTGCTGCCTTGGACTTAAGCTAGCATCCGTTGCCGTCGCTCACCTTGTTGTTTCCATAACGTTTGCTTCGACCAGTTGTCGTACGATCGGAACAAGTTCCATGAATGGAACATCGATTTTTTGAGCAATCGCAAGCAGATCGTGATTTCCGTCAGCATAAGTGATCAGGTTCATCATGTTGCGAACCTTTGAAGCAGTCTCCTTGGTACTAAGCGATGGGTACAGCCCGTGTTTGGACAGGTGAGGTTCGCCCAAGGTTTTAATAATCGGCTTAATGTTGGATTCCAGAATTTCGATTGACTTTTGAACTGCATCAAATCCGCCGGCAAGGCCGTTTGGCGTGACAAATGTCAGGTCATCCAGCGATGTGTGGTATTCGGGATATTCTCCATATTTGGTACGCATGATTGAGGCGATCGGCAGATCAATACCGGGTGCACAATATTGCCGTTCGTCGCTCCCCCGATCCAGCCAGGAATAGGTCGTGTAGTTCTCGTCAATGCGCTTCATCACATATTGAACAACGCGGTCGGATAGGGTGTCTCCGGCTCTAGAGGGGAGGTAGGAATAGTTTCTTTCATCGCCGATACAGGTAAGATTGAACCCGGCAACGACATGTTTCTTCAAGTGCTCAAGGTTGCGGCTGGTATAAATGATTGAACCGATGGTCTCGGGAATGAAAACCAGCCTGTAAGTGTAGTACCGGTTTTTCAGCGAGTTCAACCAGCAGGCAATTGCCGTAGCGACGACTGGTCCGGAAAGTTCGTTGTTGGCCATGGATGGATGACAAATATAGGTAGAGATAAATATTTCTTCGGATTTTTCTCCGGGAATTACGATCTCACCATAGCTCAGCACGCCATCGATCAGATCGGTGTCGATGAACACTCGATATTTGCCAGCTTTCAGCGATTTGCGTTGATGATCGGTCAGGCAAAATCCCCAACGTTTCGAATAGTACGATGTGATGTACGGAATGGCATCGGGCTGATCGGGTAATGAATGAAGATGCTTTTGCAGCTGCTCCAGATCCATGACTGCATCTATCGCGATCGAATAACCAACCAGGTGGATATTGTTTTCCTTGAAATCGACAATTCTGTTGCCTTGCTCATCTTCGATATAGGCATCCCTGACGCTCCATTCTTCAGGCACAGTCCAATCAAACACCTTTGTTCCGGTAGGAACAGCGTGCACTTGAAGCTGAGGAATGCGTTCTTTCAAATAATCGAGCGTCTTGCGAACGCCGGGACCGCTTATGCTTCGACATACAGGGAACAGGTCGGTAGCCATGGCATGACAATAAGCCCCTATTTCCGCAAGCGATGGATTGCCTTTGAGGAACGGGTTCTTCGATGCCATTTATTATTCCTCTGTACGTGACTGGTTATTTCGCCTTCGGATGACAGCTCCGATATCCCAACGGCAGATCATAACCAAAATTTCCCCTGACGAAAATTCGGCAAACACATTTATTGCTGGAAATGAACTGTGCAGCTTTGTTGTTAGTTACTGCCCCGAAATTGGATGATAAATGTCACCAAGAAAGGCGGGAAATTTGGAGACCTCGCCTGGGCTCGAACCAGGATATAAGGAGTTGCAATCCTTAGCGTCACCATTCCGCCACAAGGTCAATGACACTTTATTCGCTCAAAACCACAGTCTGTTCAATGCATGGTTGCTAAAAATCAGCTATTAACCTTACCCATAATGCCTTCTGGAATTCCGAAATAGTTCGCGAACCGAACAAGCCGCGGGGGCTTGGATTTCTTGGGAACATCGTTCCTCATTCGTCTTGGTGGAAATTCTGTAACAAATCGTTCGTCAGTGATCTCAAAGAAGTCTGCTATCTCTTCGATCTTGTCCCAAAGATCATCATAATGAATGCTTAGTGATTGGATCCTTGTCTGGTTCAAAAAGTAATGCTTTTGGCGGTTAATTGCGTTTGATATCAACCAGTATTTAAATTTTCCTTCTGCCAGAACGCCCAGAACCGAGCCAAGTTTCCTGCAGTGAGCATTGATGAATTTTCGCCGTTTAAGGCTATTCACAATTGCGTCGGTATCGCCATAAACGAAAAGAACTTTGCGATCATCACCAACGCATATCGGTAAATTCGGGATGTGTTTGAGGTCATCGGTGTCCTCAGGACAGTTGATTTCGGCGAATCTGGCACAGTGATGCATCAACATGGATGTCGCCACACCGCCTGGCGAAACGATTAGCCGTTTTGGGATATCTGAATATTGTTGAAACCGGTGCAGAAAAACGCTTCGACCAACTGCTATCCTCGCGCCCTTCAGCTTCTTGCGTTTAAATATATTTTTGATTTTGAACCTCGTTCGTATTTTTGCCAGCTCGATCAGCGACCCACAATTCCTCACGGTGATCTACTTACTAACAATACGAAGTATTAGCAGGCGCTTGCCGCAAAACACCTGTGCGAATCACTTTACATGATTTTCCAATACTTTGACAATTTCTTTGCAAATTGATTTTCCGGATGATTTGACATTATTGAACGAAAGTGGGCTTGAGAACAAATCAATCCCGTGTTGATCTACGTCGATAAACGCTATCAAGATAGCGATGATCACAATCCGGCGAAGACCGGTGAATGTTTAATGCCGATGGACAGCGCGAATATTGCGTTATCGAACGGGGAACAGGAATTTGGAGGAAAAAAATGACAATTAGAACCCTTGCGATCGCAGTTGCCGCGTCTGCATTGCTGGCCTTGCCAGCATTGGCAGAATCCCATGGGGGTAAAGTCAAGGTAGGAATGATAACGACCCTTTCGGGCGGCGGCGCCGGCCTGGGAATAGATGTTCGTGATGGTTTCCTGCTTGCGCTCACGCAGTCGGGCAATGATGCAGTGGAAGTCGTGGTCGAGGATGACCAAAGAAAGCCGGATATTGCTGTGCAGTTGGCTGACGAAATGGTGCAATCGGAAAATGTTGATGTGCTGACTGGTATAATCTGGTCGAACCTTGCCATGGCGGTCGTGCCTTCGGTAACGGCACAGGGAAAAGTCTACCTCTCCCCCAATGCCGGACCTTCTGCATTGGCAGGCAAGGGATGCCACAAAAACTACTTCAATGTTGCCTGGCAGAACGACAATTTGCATGAGGCAGCCGGAGCTTATGCCAATGACGCGGGATACAAGAAGTCATTCATCCTGGCGCCAAATTACCCTGCCGGGAAGGATGCGCTGACCGGGTACAAGCGGTATTTCAAAGGTGATCTGGCAGGGGAAGTCTACACCAAGCTCGGGCAGACCGACTACGCAGCCGAGATTGCCCAGATACGGGCATCTGATGCCGATAGCGTGTTCTTCTTCTTGCCTGGCGGAATGGGAATTTCCTTCCTGAAGCAATATTCGGGAAGTGGTGTGGATCTGCCAGTGGTCGGACCGGCATTCAGTTTCGATCAGGGTATCCTGCAAGCAGTCGGTGAGGCAGCCCTTGGGGTCAAGAACAGTTCACAATGGTCGAAGGACATCGACAATCCGGCGAACAAGCAGTTTGTTGAGGCATTTCAAGCGGAATATGGTCGGTTGCCATCGCTATATGCCAGCCAGGGTTATGACACAGCGAATTTGCTCCTCAGCGCGATCGAGAAAGCTGACGTGAAAGATAGCGATGCATTTCTGGCGGCGTTGAAGGCGGCTGAATTTGATTCCGTCCGCGGCAATTTCAGCTTTGGTCCGAACAATCATCCAGTGCAGGACATTTATGTGAGGGAAGTGATCAAAGAGGGTGATGTCTTTACAAACAAGATTATCGCCACGGCGCTCACCAACCATTCGGATGCCTATGCTGCGGATTGCAAAATGTGACGAATAGTTGAGGTGGGTTTGAAGAAGGCCGATCGGGCCCGGCATCGGGATAAAATTTAAATGCCGCCAATGTTGTTGTTTGAGCAGGCGCTGAACGGTCTTCAGTTCGGCGTCATGCTGTTTCTCATGGCGGCTGGATTGACACTGGTCTTTGGCGTCATGGGTCTGATTAACCTGGCTCATGGCTCGCTCTACATGATCGGAGCCTTTTGCGCGGCCTATGTTGCAGGGTTGACCGGTTCATTTATCCTTGCCCTTGCAGCAAGCCTGGCGGCAGCGGCAGCGGCTGGCGCTATCATTGAAGTCACGGTTTTGCGGCGACTGTATGATCGTGATCATCTCGACCAGGTATTGGCAACGTTCGCCTTGATATTGATCCTTTCAGAGGGAACGCGTTGGGTTTTTGGATCGTTTCCACTCTATCTGGACCTGCCTGATTATCTTGATGGTGTGGCGCTTTTGCCCGGTGGTCTTGAATATCCGGTCTACAGGCTGGTGATCATTGCGATCGGCTTGATCATGGCGGGAGGATTGTTCCTGCTCATTTCCAAGACAAGACTTGGCATCCAGATTCGGGCTGGAGAAAACGATCGTGAAATGATTGCCGCGCTTGGTGTCGACATCACCAGATTGTACACCATTGTGTTTGCAATAGGGGCTGCGCTGGCCGGACTGGCCGGTGCACTGGTCGGTTCGATCCAGTCAGTGCAGGTGGGCATGGGTGAGCCGGTCCTTATCCTTGCATTCGTCGTCATCGTTATTGGTGGGATCGGTTCAATCAAGGGCGCCATGATCGGCGCTATTCTTGTTGGCATGACAGACACGCTTGGGCGCTTTTTATTACCTGTAGCCATGTCCTCTGTCATGGAAGCATCACAAGCAGCCTCGGTCGGCTCTGCGATTGCCTCGATGTCCATTTACATCTTGATGGCCGTTGTTCTGGCGATCAGGCCCTCCGGACTTTACGGAAATCGTTGATATGGGCCGCGAGGGAGTCGTGAATGCGATACTGGCCACCTCTCTGGTTGTGATTCCGCTATGGGCAAGCGCGTCTGGCGAACCATTTGCGATAACGCTTGCTACGAAGATAACGATTTTGGCGCTGGCGGGCGTTGGTCTGAATA
>JBCCEP010000145.1:0-9250 GCA_039030215.1 Pseudomonadota bacterium | reverse complement strand
GCTGGAGATCAATATCGGGTCGAATTTCTTCCACCAGGCCGTAGGCAGCACCGAGTATCGCCTGATCTTCCGGAGAAAAATCACCAGGTGTGGGCACCCTGCCCTCACAGTTTTTCGCAATCATGGACAATGAGCGCTGCGCCAGATTACCGATGTCATTTGCAAGGTCGGCATTGATGCGTGCAACAATCGCTTCATGGCTGTAATTGCCGTCGTTACCGAACGGAACCTCGCGTAGAAAGAAAAACCTCATCTGATCTACGCCGTAAGCCTCGGCCATTGAAAAAGGGTCAACCACATTGCCGACGGATTTTGACATCTTCTCTCCGCGGTTGAACAGAAATCCGTGACCATAGACGCGTTTCGGTAATTCCAATCCGGCTGACATCAGGAATGCCGGCCAGTAAATTGCGTGAAACCGGACGATATCCTTGCCGATTACATGCAGATCTGCAGGCCAATACCGGGTATTGGGCCCCTCCCCCGGCCAGCCGGTCGCAGTGACATAGTTGGTGAGTGCATCCACCCAAACATACATGACATGTTTTTCGTCACCGGGGACCGGGATACCCCAGTCGAAGGTCGTTCGCGAAATCGAAAGATCGCGCAGTCCGGATTTTACGAAACTAACCACCTCATTCCGCCTCGTTTCAGGACCGATGAACTCTGGGTTATTTTCATAAAGTGCCAGTAATTTCTCCTGATAGTTTGAAAGTCGAAAGAAATAACTCTCTTCTTCAACCCATTCGACCGGCGTGCCTTGAGGACCGTAGCGTATGCCGTCGTCACGCAGCTCCGTTTCCTTCTCGTCGTAATAAGCCTCGTCCCGTACCGAGTACCAGCCCGCATAAGTGTCCTTGTAGATGTCGCGATTTGCGTCCATGCGACGCCAAAGTTCCTGACTGGCCTCGTAATGACGCTCTTCCGTCGTGCGGATGAAGTCATCCTGTGAGGCATTCAGTGCTTTTGCCATCTCCCGAAACAGTTCGGAATTTCGATCTGCCAGCTCGCGAGGTTCCAGGCCTTCACCGCGCGCAGTCTGCAACATCTTCTGACCATGCTCGTCGGTGCCGGTAACGAAAAATACGTCATAACCATCCAGTCGCTTGAAGCGCGCCAAGGCGTCAGTCGCGATCAGTTCATAGGCATGCCCGATATGTGGCACGCCATTGGGATAGGATATTGCTGTTGTCAGATAATATTGCTTGTCATTGCTCATGACGGCTGACGTTCCTGCTGAATTAGTTTCGGTCTTTCCTAGTCGTCAGGCCAATTCATGGATTGCAGAAAACAGGTTCAGTATCACTTGTTTCCGGTCAAGATTATAGGCATCGGTCTGCTCGGCTGAATGGCGCGTCTTTTCCCACACATCGGTCCATCCGGCAAGCTTCGAAATATCAGTTGAAAATTCCACCTGAGATTGGCCGGAATCCGACCGCGCGTTCAGTCGGATTTTTTGTGACAGAAAGTCATGTGTCAGATCCAGAAACAGCCGATACTGCTCATTCCGATTGGCCGGGCTCAGTTCTCCGGCAAGCTTGTGGATCGCAGACCAATCCGGCTGACCGTTCTTTTCTGCAAGCGTGGTCAGTCGTTCAAATAGGTCGACGCCGTTTTCGGTATGGATCAGTATGGTTCTTCGCACCGACCCACCCGAAAGTTTCGCCGCTTGTCTGAGTTCATTTTCATCGACGTCGGTAAACATGGGAACCGCTTTTATTGCCTCGACGATCTGGTCTTCATCGAGCGGGTGTAGTGCAAGTCTCTGACACCGGGAACGGATGGTGGATAAGGATCGGCCTGGCAAATGCGCCAAAATCAACAGAATTGTCCTTGCCGGTGGTTCCTCCAGGATTTTCAAAAGCGCATTGGCAGAAGAAGCATTCAAGTCATCTGCCGTGTCGACAATTGCAACCCGCCAGCCATTTTCTGCAGAAGATGTGCCGAAAAAGGATATTGTTCGCCTGATTTCATCGACAGTGAGATCGCTCCGCCACTTCTTGTCCCGTTCGTTCCATGGCCTTCGCATCAGCAGCAAATTCGGGTGAGCACCGCGACTTATCCGGCCCTCAACGGCATCGGATTCCGGTGGCGGCACGTATTTTTCCGGAGCGTTTTCAGGATTCGGATTGCGCAGTACGTGACCAGCAAAACGGGCAGCAAGGGTCGCCTTCCCTATTCCCCTCGGGCCACTCAAGAGCCATGCATGGTGAATTTTTCCGCTGGCATAACGTGCGCAAAGTTGATCCAGTATATTTTTGTGGCCGACTACGCTTCTTGTTTCCATCGGATCAGGTACGCCGTCTATCTTGTCCCATGCATCAAGATTTGAAGCGTCGTTAGTCATCATGCACCGGCTTTCGCAACAGACTGATTATCATGCTGTAGATTTGTGGCGCCGGGTGCTGCGGACCGCATATGTTTCTTCACCGCCGAATTTATTGCTGCGCGTACTGATTTTTCTGTTCCGCTTGCATCAATCACGACACAACGTTCCGGTTCCTGCTTTGCAATATCGAGAAACGCCTTTCGTCGCCTTCGTTGTAGTTTTATCGGCTCCTTTTCGAAACGGTCAGCTGCTTCGCCTTCCGCACGCCGCTCTTTGGCTCTTTTCAACCCTTCTGACGGATCAATATCCAGTATCAGGGTAAGGTCCGGCCAGCAGTCTTCGCAGGCAATTTCCTCCAATTTCTTCAGAAACTCCATATCCACATCACCGGTTACACCCTGGTAGACGCGGGTTGAGTCCAGGAACCGGTCGCTCAAGACAATGGTTCCGGCTTCCAGGGCCGGCCTGATGATTGTCTCAACATGATCTGACCGCGCGGCCGAAAACAAGATTGCTTCCATCTCGGAACCAAACGGCTCCGCTGCACCTGTCAAAAGTACATGCCTTACTGCCTCGCCACCGGCCGAACCACCAGGCTCGCGTGTTAGCAACACGTCGAAACCCTTTTTCTCAAGTGCCTTCTTGAGATGCCGGATTTGTGTTGATTTGCCGGATCCCTCGCCACCCTCGAACGTGATGAACCAGCCTCGTTCTGATTTTTTTGCAGACTTGTTGCGGGCCAAGCAGAGATCCTCTTCAAGGGTTTGGCAATTCGCCGACATTCAAACTGACAGTTACGTCAAAATGGAGGCCCGTAATCTTATGGCATTACATCCGAATGAAGCAATGTGAAGGATTGCCGTAGCAAAAGTTGCTCGGGTTTTAGGCTGAAAAGCAACAACAAGCCAGATGAAGTTCTACAATTCGAACTAGAAGGGTATCCACCCCAACAGGAGCTCCTTCAAGGCATCAAACGATCGCCGTGGAATACCGCCCTGTTCAACAGTCTCAGCAGCATATAATGGCGTTTCCTGGGTGAGCCTGTCGCCCATCCAGACCTTCAAGGTGGCCACTTGCTGACCTTCCTCGACCGGCGGGATTAATGGCCCGGTATAATAGATGCGGGCCTTCATCTTGTCGCGAAATCCAATTTGCTGATAGATTTCAACCGGCCCTTCCCCGACCAGGCCTACACCTGATTTTTCGCCGCCATAGACACTTGCTTCGCCGACCACCTCACCAGCGTCGAATAGTTTCACCTTTTCAAATGCGCGACTTCCCCAATCCAGTATCTTGCGGGCTTCCTCTGCACGAACCCGCATTGAATCCATCCCGCTAAGCACCGCAATCAAGCGCTGGTCGCGCCTTTTTACGGAACCGACGATCGCATATCCGGAAGCTTCGGTGTAACCGGTCTTCATGCCATCCGCGCCTATGCCCATTGCCAGCAATGGATTCCTGTTTCTCTGGTTGATATTGTTCCAGGTAAACTCCGTTTCGGAATAGTAGTTGTAGAATTCGGGATAATTCTTGATCATGTGTCTTGCCAGTGTGGCAAGATCGTTGGCCGTCACATATTGCAGTTCGTCGGGCAGTCCTGTCGAATTCGTAAAGTGGGAGTTCTTCAGACCGATTTTCTTTGCCCGTTCATTCATCAAACCGGCAAAACCCAATTCTGATCCGGCCATTCCTTCGGCAATAATTATGCACCCGTCATTGGCGGACTGGACGATTACACCTCTGATCAAGTCCTCAAGCGCAATTTCAGACTTGAGCTCGGCAAACATGGTCGAACCGCCGGAATTGGCCCCTCCGGTTCGCCACGCATTTTCGCTGACATAGAATTTGTCGGAGAGTTTCAGCTGGCCGGTCGTCAGCGCATTAAAGACGACCTCCATTGTCATCAGCTTCGCAAGCGAGGCCGGCGGGAATTTGTGATCACCATCTTTGGAATAAAGGACGGTTCCGGTATCGGCATCGACAAGAATGGCTTGTTCGGCTGATGTATTGAAACCTTGGGCGTGAGACGGTGAAGCCAGGTAAGCCGAGGCAAATGCCCATACTACCAAACCACACAAGTTAACCAGTAATCGCATTGCATTTCCCCGAAATCATCACCGCCCGTGTTTATCCTAAACGTCAGGTTGGTCTTATTCAAGAAACAGAAAAACAATTACCGGTAATGGTAATGTGTCCCATTGTGAAATGACGGCGAATCTGTCGATTAACGCAGGATTTCAGCGCTCAAATAGCCTTGCGCGACAATCAGCCTGTGAACAATTTCGGCCACATCTGTACCAACATGCAGCGAAACCGAAGTTGTTTCCTGGCTGTCCTGACCGGCTGATTCGATTGTAGCAGGACCAATTCGCGAGGCAATTTCATGGGCGACCTCTGCCTCTTCCAGTGTATAAAAACTTCCAACCCGGATTTCTGTTTCACCAGTGGCGATCTGACCAGGTTTTTGAGCAATGCTGCCGGTCGTTTTCAGATCCACAACGTTGAATATCTCACTTCCGGATTGATCCTGCCTGTACCCGGAATGGTAAGCAGACAAGTACGCCAACCTATTACCTGAAATCTCTGCCACCAAGATGTTCATGGCAATTCCAGGTTCAACCCTGCCGGGTCGCGGTGAGGGAACTGGAATATTGCTGGCAAGAAGGAATTCCTCGATCTGCTGCTCAACCGTTTTGCCAGTTTGCGTTGGCGCTTTTGTGTTGGCTTTCGCTACAAGCGTGTTTGCAGTTCCCATACCAGGCCAAAAACCAGGCTTTGCAGATGGATTTTTGAAGGAAGCCATTAGATATCGCTGATCAAGTCCATCCATCCTGGCCTTGCCGACATATTCCACCTTTACGTTGGCGACACCTTGATTTTTGTATTCCAGCAAGTCCGCCGCTCGTGAGGAGAGGTCAATAATCCGGTTCTTGGCAAACGGGCCGCGATCATTTACCCGGACGATGACCGAACGGCCATTATCTACGTTGGTAACGCGCGCATAGCTTGGTAGTGGCATTGTTGGATGAGCGGCTGACAGCGCATATTGGTCATAAATCTCGCCATTGGCCGTTAATCGGCCATGAAAATTCGGTCCGTACCAGGATGCCGTGCCCGAAGCCACGTAGGTTGGGTCTTCCTTGGGCGTGTACCACTTGCCCCTGATCTTGTAGGGTTTGCCAACCTGATAGCGTCCACCGCCCTTGCGGGTTTTCTTGGCGACCGTCACCCTCGGGCTGCCTTTGACGCCGTATTCCTTGGAAGAAAACTTGGTCTCGTTGTTGATATCAGCCTTTGGACCGGTAAAAAACTGATTGCAGGCGGTGAGCAGTATTGCCATCGAAACAACGACAAAAAGAGATGATGCCCTAGACATCATACCCCTGCCCTTTCCGATTGCTGCTTTCCCCATCTTGATCTCTGCGCCCAATATTCACCGTTGCCTGATACTCAAAAGGTTTGCCGTCATGGCAAACCTTGAAACTTCGTCCGCAATATTTACGGTTACAACCAAAATACGATCAATTGTGGCAATATTGCCAGCAATATCAGCGGAAAGATAGTCATCTATCATTGGGGTTATTGAAGCATTAACAGGCAACAGTCACACCATCAAAAATCATGATTTTTCTGTTTAAATTCAGCAATTTGTCCGTACCTGCCGATGATTGCTTCAAATCATGCAGAAACTGTTGGACATTACAGATCGATCGATTGCATCTAAGCGGGACGCTTTTTTTGGGGAATCAACCCTTTGGGGCCGTCGCTTGCTAATGTACGCAAGATAAACCGGACGGCATGTTTTTGGTTCAATTCTCCACTGACGCAAGAGATAGTACTACCCTTATCCGCTACACGAAATTTCTCTAGTTGAAGTGACTGTCAGATTTTGTGAATTGCCATTTGTAATATCACCATGTTTCGGTTGAATTCACAATTTAGAAGACCCGTTCCGATTCGGACGCGTGAAATACCTAAAAAGTTGACCAAATTGCATATTTTGGGCTTAAATTGACTTTACCTGTGGTAATGACGCACCAAATTGGAAGCTGGGATCAGGTTTTCCACCGGAGGCACACATGGATAGAAGAAATTTTATTGCGGGAGCCGCTACCGCAGTAGCCGGGCTGTCTTTACCAGCCATATGGCGCACGGATGCATTGGCGCAGGCTGGTTCGAAGTACTACAAGGGAACGTCCGTCGATGGTGGCGTGCAGTTCCGGCGCACAAATTTTGAAGCAATTGACAAACGCTGGCATCGTCAGATGGTGAAGTATTTCTCATCTGAGCCACAGGGAACGATCGTAATCGATACGCGCAATCATTTCCTCTATTGGATTTGGGAAAACAACACGGCCTTGCGGTACGGTGTTGGCGTTGGCAAGGAAGGGTTCCAGTGGTTTGGACGCGCAAATGTGGCGCGCAAGAAGCGTTGGCCAACCTGGATTCCGCCAGAGGAAATGAAGAAGCGCTCACCAAACCTGCCGGATCGCATGGAAGGCGGCCCAAACAATCCGTTGGGACCAAGAGCCTTGTATCTCCATAATGGAGAAGGAGATACCGGATATCGGGTGCATGGCACGACCGCGCCCGGCTCAATCGGCAGGGACGCTTCTTCCGGTTGCATACGAATGTTCAATGAGGATGCCATCGATCTATATCGAAGATGTCCTATCGGCACTGCGGTTTTGGTATTGGAGCATATTGCCGACCGCGCCTAGTGCACAAAGGCCGATTGCCGGCTGATGTCGGCAATCGACAGGGGATTACCTGGATGAAAAGCGTTCTGTTATCACTGACTACTGTTTCACTGGTCTCAATTGGACTTATTGTTTCCGGTTGCAGCACAACAAGCAGGCCAAATTTGTCGGTTGAAACCACCGGCGTTACCGATGAGCCAGCGACCGGCTTTGCCAATGTCAAGGAAGGCAGTGAAGAAGATTTCATCATGACCGTCGGACGGCGGGTTTACTTCACCTCGGGCTCGGCGCAACTGGATGACGTGACACGCGAAACCCTTGAGCTTCAGGCGGAGTGGCTGCGACGTCACCCAAGGTGGCTGATCAAACTCCAAGGCTATGCGGACGATCCGAAGGGCTATAACGCAAATATCCAACTATCCGCGCAACGAGCTAACGCAGTAATGGATTATCTTGCTGAACGGGGCGTGGCCAGGCAACGCATGTGGGCAAAGGGTTACGGCCAGGAACGCCAGGTGCGCAGCTGCAAGGACATATCCTGCAAGGCACTCAACCGTCGTGTCGTCGTCAACCTGCGTACCGAATTCGATGAGGCAGCGCCGCAGTTCAAGCAAGCTCGCGGATAGGCAGTATTCCCGGACCTTTGCTGGCAGGTATCTTTACGGGTCTCAATGCGACATTGTCGATCAATCGGGCTTTTCCCAACCAGGCAGCAACCAGCAATCTGGACGGTGCAGTCAACTTGGCAAGTAGACTAAGGTCCTGCTCTGTCCGCAGCTCCAGATAATCAACAGATTCGAACCCGGCCTCCAGGATTTCTTCTTTTGTCTGACCAATTACTTCTGCCACGGGAGCCCCTTCTTCCAGCTTTTTTGTCGCGGATAGAAGGCAGTTATAAAGTTGCGGCGCGATTTCCCGTTCACTGGTCGTCAAACCGGAATTACGCGACGACATGGCCAATCCATCCGGCTCACGGATCGTTGGCGCATTCTTGATGATGGTCGGCAAACTCAGATCCTGGACCATCCGCTTAATGACATGGATTTGCTGGAAATCCTTTTCACCAAATATCGCAATGTCAGCTTTTGTCTGGCAAAAAAGTTTCGCAACGATTGTAGCCACGCCATCGAAATGCCCCTTTCTGAATGCGCCGCAAAGCGAGTCTGCCACGCCGGAAACCGAAATTGTTGTAGCAAAATCAGAAGGATAGATTTCTTCCAGGTCGGGAATATAAACGACGTCAACCGATAAAGGTGCCAGCTTGCGAATATCGCTTTCTTCTGACCTGGGATAACTTGCCAGGTCGGTTTCCTGATCGAATTGCTTTGGATTCACAAAAATGGTGACAATTACGCGGCTCGCATAGCGCTTCGCTATATTTACCAGGGAGAGATGACCATCGTGCAGTGCGCCCATGGTCGGCACAACTGCGATGGTTTCCTGATTAACCCGCCAACCCTTGGTAACAGCGTCAAGTTCCGAAAAGTTTCGTATTATCTGCGTATTCACTAGACCACCCCCTTTGTCGATCTACTAGGCCAAATCACCAAACACGTGGCTTGCGCTTGGGAAACTCCGGTTACGAACTTCTTGCGCGTAGTTCTCAATGGCAGCTCGTGAGGTAGCTGCCAAACTTGCATATTGTTTGACGAATTTTGGCTTAAACGATGAAAACATACCGAGCATGTCGTCAATAACCAGTATCTGCCCATCACAGGCGCTGGACGCTCCGATTCCTATTGTCGGAACATCAACACTATCTGTAATCCTTGCTGCCAGTGTTTGTGGCACCTTCTCGATCACGATACAGAAGGCACCAGCATCGGTAACCGCCTGTGCGTCTTCAATCACAGCTACCTGCTCTTTGCCCCTGCCCTGCACACCATATCCACCGAGCGTGTTCACAGATTGCGGCGTCAATCCGATATGCGCCATGACAGGAATACCGCGCTCGACCAGGAAACTGATGGTATCAGCCATGCGTCTTCCGCCTTCTATTTTCACGGCGTCGCATCCCGTTTCAGACATTACCCTGGATGCATTTGAAAATGCCTGCTGAGGGCTGGCTTCATAGGTGCCGAATGGCATGTCAACGACAAGCAGAGCCCGGCTTGCGCCCCTACGCACCGCCTTGGCATGCATAATCATCATTTCCAGCGAGACCTCCAGCGTGGATGGCAATCCGTGAAGCACCATGCCGACGCTGTCTCCGATCAGCAGC
>JBCCEP010000144.1:0-9324 GCA_039030215.1 Pseudomonadota bacterium | reverse complement strand
CTGGCGCTTTTTGTTGCAACATTCGCGCAGACGGCATCCGCACAGAACCGGGCAAGTATCAACCTGGTTTTAGCCCTGGATGCATCGGCCAGTGTAAATGGCAATGAGTTTGCGTTGCAGCGCGCCGGGATCGCCTTTGCCTTGCGCGACCCGGATGTGCGTGCGGCGATCATTGCCTCGCCAGGTGGCGTCAATATTGCGATTACGCAATGGTCCAGTATCAGCCAGCAGGCTGTTGCCGTGGATTGGACTTCGCTGACCGACGATATGAGCATCCGAAAACTGGCGAAAACGGTAGTGGAAATGCCGCGTCATCTGTCCGGCGGCAACACAATGATCCACGCTGGTCTCGAATTCGCTGGCAAGTTGCATGAGAGCGCGCCTGTGCCGGCTTCCCGAAGGGTGATTGATGTCTCAGGCAACGGCCATACGGATGACCTGTCCCTCCTGGTGGAAACGCGCCGAGACCTGATCGGCGATGGTATTGTCATCAACGGTTTGGCAATTGAAGAGGACCCGGGCAACGTTACCCTGCATTTTGCGCAGTATCTTATTGGCGGGCCTGGGTCATTTGTAATGACAGCAACGAGTTGGCTCGATTTTGCGCGGGCCATGCGGCTGAAACTGCTTCGCGAGTTGGAACAAAAACTGGTTACGCGATAGATGCAAGTAATGGATGCGGTTACCAGTAAAAGCCGCAGTGAAGGATTCATGCATCACCGCATACGCGAAATGTGCCTACTTCGGACTGTCCGTTAAATTCAATCTGCAGTCTCTACAATCCAGTCTGTTGAGGCACAGGGTCTATATTTTGAGTTGCATAGACCGATGGTGGCATCCCTACATTCGTCGCAAACATGCGTGTGAAATGGCCGACATGTTCATAGCCAAGCTCAAAGGCGACTTCAGTTACCGACAGCGCGTTGTCCCGCAAGAGTTCCTTGGCTCGACCAATCCGCACGCTTTGAACCAGCTCACGGTAACTTTCGCCCTCAACATGAAGCCTTTGCTGCAAAGTACGCGTAGCAAGATCGAGTGATCGCGCCGTATCGTCAATTCTGACAAGGCGGTCAGAGAGATTACGTCGAACCTGGGATCGAACCTGGTCCGCCAATGTGACCGGACGGCCTTCCATACGTTCGCGAATAATATCTTCAAATGTCAAACAGCACGTGCCCGCTTTTCGTCTATTTGTATTGAGCAGCTTCGCGTCGAAGATCAACCGTATGGCATTTTCAGATTTGGTCACTGGACATCCGAAATGACACGCCAATGTTTCGAGATCCCTATGCGACAAGTCGCTAATGTTAAGTTCCAAACGGTCCGGCACCCATTCCCGTCCTAAGTACTCCCGGCAATAGTTTACAAGAGCTGCCGCTCCACCGATGGCTAGTTCATCATATCCCGGTGTTGATGCTTCGGCAAAGGAGTAGGAATAAATGGCCTGATCTTTTCGTTTTCTTAGCGTAAGAACGTCGTTGGTGCCGTGCAGGTGAATTGCGTGCATTCCCCTTAACAATGCGGCCTCGAGCGTCTCGGCAGACAGCACCCAGTCGCCCCAAGTGCCATAGTCACGAATTTGTATTTCGGATATCCAAGGCGCCAGGATCCATCGTTCCCCGGCAGATCGGGCAGTTTCAGCAAAGAACCGGACTAGAGCCGGTTGAGGAATGTAACCTGTTCGTTCAACAAGAAGGTCAGTCGTCAATCCGGATGCATGAAAAATGCGCCTCAGTGCATTTCCGCCCAGTTCGCGCTCCACCAGCTGCGGCATCGGACCCAGCGAAAGTGCAGAGATCATTGAAACCGGATGCCTGGTAGTCGGCATTAATGCAGCCTCCAAAATTCCAGCCCATTGCGCAAAATGGTAAGCGGGCCAGCAATATCTGTGTAAGGTACTCCGCGGTAATCATACGATCAACAAATACAATATTGATCGAAACTCGTACCGGCCGGAGTCGATAGAAATCATGAAAAAGAGAGCAATCAGTGGTCCATTTCTTGTCGGCTTCTTCTTTGCCTATACTGCGTTAGCAGCCGCCGAAACCATTCCAGTAACAGCGAAGAACTTTGCCCAGGCCGAAACTGCATGGAACTTCAATAACTGGGCAAACAAGGGTGCGGACAAGGATCTCTTGCACCTCAGGCAGGTATCACCAGTAGGATCGGAAGCACCAACGGTCCGCATGAACTGGGACACTTTGTACTCCATTCGTATTGTGAAAGTCACCGATGACGGCAAATTCTCAATCATCCTGCCTGAAACTGATCTCTATGTCTCCGCCCAGGTGATGGATGAGAATGGATATTCTCCCTACTTTCTTGTTGAGAAGGGTCGAGAATTAGAGCTGCCAATCACAACAGATTATGCCCTCATCATATTCAGGACCGAGTTGAAAGACCGTACAGACGAGCAGTCGCTAAAAGAGGTTCACTCTGTTCAGAACCAGATCGTAGTTTCAGGAATGATGAATGACAGCACATACCTCTCTCCCGATTTCGATCAACAGCAACTCGAACAGCTGAGGGCGACCTATAAAGAAGAGTTTCTGAACGCAGGCATCGATTATACCTACGCCAAAGGTCCCGGAGAGGCCGATCAGCACATCCTCGATTTGTCCCATGCTGCTGGGTGGGGAGGCTATCCGCCTGAACTCGGCGTATCAAATGCCTATTCCAGTTCCAAAGCCCTGTCTGGTGATAGATGTCAAGCGGTCACGTTTGAAGATCCGGAAAACAAATTCTTCACCTCATTTACGTTGTATGACACCGACGGCTACCTCATGGACGGGCCAACGCACATCAACTCCAATATGTGGAAACCCAACGAGAATGGAACAATCACCCTGCATTTCAATTGCGGTGATGATGCGATCAACAACCTGTCGTCCGGCGGGCAACCATTCAACTACAGCATTCGCAACTATGGCGTAAGCCGAGGGGTTCTTGACGGCAAATTTCGTCCTCTCGAACCTGAATCGGTTTCGAATTAGCAAGGTCAAGCCACATCGCCACTGCTTTGTCTGGCACCGTGGTATTTACCCCAGAATCAGCACGTTTTTTCGCGGGATTTTGGGCTTTATCAAGAACATTGGAGGCGTTTATGAAGTCTATCCTTATAGCCGCAGCGGTCGCTGCGTGGGCGAGCCTTGCCGTAGCACAGGACAAGCCTGAATACTCTGCAAATGTACCTGACAAGATCACCGTGCCCGATGGCTTCAATACACGACTTGGAAAGTTGGAATATTTTGACGGCTTGCCGACCAAAGCAACGGCATCGCTTGCCTATGACACGATGAATCTCGTCCGTGGGATTACCGCCTTCACCGATGGAATGCCGGCCGCCTCTACGTATGCGATGTGCCGTGGCCTGGCTGATGCTGGTGTTGATCATACTAAGTTTGGCATTTTTCAGGATCTCTATAATGCCAGATCGTTATTGCTTACGCCGAACACGACGACAATCTACATTATGGGATGCACAGATCTATCCAGAGGTCCCGTCGTGATCGATCTGCCCTCCGGCATTTTGGGTCTGATCGACGACGCATACATGCGGTATGTTGCCGACATGGGACGGACGGGTCCGGATAAGGGCGAAGGTGGTAGATACTTAATTGTTCCTCCTGATTACGAAGGTGACCTGCCTGAGGAAGGATATTACATTGTTAGAACGCCAAGTTACATGAACTGGGTGGCGCTTCGCGCTTTTCCGGGAAATGATGGTGCTGAGGCGGAAGCCAATCGCGTCAAGGCCAGCCTGCGGGTCTACCCTTGGGAAGCGCGAGAGGCGCCACCTGAAACTGACTTTATCGATCTGACTAACGTTCCGCTAAATACGATTCATGCCAATGATTTTAGCTTCTTTGAAGAAATGAAGGCTGTCGTGGATAGCGAAGCTGAAGGCGCGCTACCCGAGGAACTTCTGGGAACGCTTTTCACCATTGGCATTCGAAAAGGTGAACCCTTTGAGCCAGACACACAGTTGCAGCAGACCCTTACTGAAGCGGTCGCGTTGGGAACTGCAGCAGCCCGTTCCTTGATATATGCTCCGCGATCGCGAGCCCCCTTCTTTTATGAGGACGGGTATTGGAAGACCCCATTTGTTGGCGGTAGCCACGAATTCAGGGTCGGTGATGTGAAACTTCTGGATGCGCGGACCCTGTTTCACTACTACGCTACCGGAACAACGCCTGCCATGGTTGCAAAGAATGTTGGTTCGGGTTCCCAATATGCCATGGCGAACCGCGATAGCAACGGCAGCTATCTAGATGGTGGAAAAACCTATGCCGTTACAATTCCACCTGACGTGCCGGTCAATAATTATTGGTCCTTTGTGGTTTATGACACGCAGACCCGATCCCTTCTGGAAACTGATCAGAAATTGGCTGGATTAGACAGCAATCTTCCGGACTTGAAGCAGAATGAGGATGGCAGTTACACGATCTGGTTTTCACCGGAGGCGCCGCAAGGCAAGGAAAGCAACTGGATTCAGACAATGCCAGGAAAGTCATGGTCAACACTTTTCCGGCTTTACGGCCCCTTGGAACCTTGGTTTGACGGAAGCTGGAGGCCAGGAGAAATTGAGCCATTTGAATAGTGGTGTTCCATCTTCATAGCCTTGAACTGTGCCGGCGACATCCTGCCTGGAAACAATTGAAACATGATGGGTTGCTTCTGCAACCTACATGAAACATTCGCTCACGAAATACGCCGTATTAACAGCTCAAATTTACGGAAAATCTGATGAACATTCATTCCCAATCAAAGGCACAGCTTGGGTTGAACAAGGACCACCCATTCCAGTTTCGGAGTGCGCCCAGCTGTGGCGGCATTGAAATTTCGCAGGCAGATACAATCGATGATTTCTTCCAGGTGACGCACCTTCTCGTCAAGGCTGCCCGGAGGCGACAAGGCGGAATTTCGGGCCTGTCTATCGGTTCAATACTCGCCGGTATGAACCATCATGGTAGTGGGCCGGATACAGGCTGCGTGCTGATCGCAAAGACTGCAAACCGCATCACGGGAATTGCCGTCCTTACAGCTAAAGCTGAGAATGAAATCGAAATAACCTGGCTCAATGCCGACAACGACACCGTCGCCAGCCTCCTTTGGGACCATGCTTTCGCGGTTATGTCGGAATGGGGCAAGGCTGGAATCCGTCTCGGACAGTTCGTCGAAGTACCGCGGCACTTGTTCGGCAGGGCCTCATCCGACTAGGTCGGTCTTGGCCTCGGCCTTGATAGGAATTTAAAATGACCAAGAAAACCATGAAGAGACAAGGAAAGTCACCCACAGAAACCAACCGGGGTTTGGCCCGAAGTGTGGACGAAACTCCGTGCAACCACACTTCAGGTCATGAACCCGAAAGTGATGCGATTACGGTGGACGAACATGAAGAGCGGTTGTTCAAGTCACTGGACTACGACAATGACAAATCGATTCTGCCGGGTGATCTGAAGATCGCCCTGAGCGAGATCGGCCTGGCATCCGACGATTACCGGTTGCGCGAAAGCATGGCTGCGATTGATGAATTTCTTGAAACTCGGCGCTCTCGGGAAGAAGACGATAACAGCCAGCATATTCCCAAAGATACCTTTGTCGATGCCGTCCGGCACAATATCATTCTGATTGAGCGCGCGCTTCAGGGCAAGATGGTCATCCCGGATTTCAAGGGGTTCTGCGACGAGATCGACGAGATTTACGAGTTGACCAGGCAGAACCGCGACGGCAATCCCGCAAGCTACATCCCTCAATTGGACGTCGGCGAACCTGACGTTGACCGCTTTGCCGTTTCACTTTGTACCGTAGATGGGCAGAGGCATTCCGTCGGCGACTCAGATCACTTCTTCACCGTTCAGTCTTCCAGCAAGCCAATCAGTTATTGCCTGGCACTGGAGAATCATGGCGCTGATTTTGTCCATCGCTATGTAGGACAGGAACCAAGCGGCTCGTCGTTTAACGAACTGGCGCTCGACAAGGACAACAAACCGCATAATCCAATGATCAACGCAGGCGCGATCATGTCCAGCGCATTGGTCAGTCTTGGAGAAATGAAAAATCCAGACAGCGACGATGCGCGTTCATTGCAGGGCAATCGTTTTGAAACCGTGATGAAATGCTGGCAGGCCTTGTCTGGAGAAGAAAAACCACGCTTTTCCACGCCGGTCTATTTGTCGGAACGCGAGACCGCGGACCGAAACCACGCACTGGCATATTTCATGCGTGAGAAGAATGCGTTTCCACCTGATATCGATATGCACGATGTGCTGGATTTCTATTTCCAGACTTGTGCCATCGAGATCAATTCCAGGATGATGTCTGTCATTGCCGCCACATTGGCGAATGGCGGGATTTGTCCCGTAACCGGAGAGCGGGTATTCAGCTCGGAAACAGTGCGGTGTTGTCTGTCGATGATGGCCAGCTGCGGCATGTATGAATATTCGGGTGAGTTCGCGTTTGTTATCGGCTTGCCGGCAAAAAGCAGCGTTTCCGGTGTTGTCATGGTTGTCGTGCCCAATGTCATGGGCTTCTGTGTCTGGTCGCCCAGGCTCGACGAAGTTGGCAACAGCGTGCGCGGTATCGACTTTTTCAAGCACCTGGTGGACCGGTTCAACTTCCACAACTTTGACAGCCTCTCCGGCTTGTCGAGCAAGCGCGATCCGCGTCTAAATACGATTCAGCAGAAGGCCCGTTTGGTCAATGAAATGATCCTGGCGTCCAGCAAGGGTGATGTCGGCGCAATTCTTGAACAATTGCGGCGTGGATCGAAGATTGGATCCCGCGATTATGATCTACGAACGCCACTGCATCTGGCGGCGGCGGAAAACCAGGTCCAGGTCGTCCGGTTCTTTGTCGAACAGGCTGATTCTGAACCCGGATCACTGGACATCAATGCTCGCGACCGCTGGGGTGGCACGCCGCTGGACGATGCCTATCTGCAAAATCATCGCGAAGTCATCAGTATTTTGGAAGTCTCCGGTGCTCGCCGTGGTGACATCAGACAACGCACGGAGAGTATTCGGATCGACCATTCGCATGATCAGCTTGGCGATCCATTGAAAACCGGTGAATTGATTTGGGCAGCCAGCGAAGGTGATCTGGTTGCTGTCCGGAAACTCGTGGCACAGGGCGTCTCTCTGGATGTGGCTGATTACGACAGGCGTACACCAATTCATCTGGCCGCGGCTGAAGGGTACCGCAATGTTGTGCGGTACATTCTTGCCCATGGCGGATTGGTCAATCCCATCGATCGTTGGGGCAATACACCGCTGGACGAAGCACATCGCCACGGGCAGACAGAAACCGCGAAATTGTTAAGCGACAATGGTGGCAAGCGCTTCCGGTCGATCAGATCCGCGAATGATGGAAGTCACGGAGCGGACAGGTATCGCCGGAAGCGGGCAGCGTAACGCAACAGGTCGGCTTCGTGGTTCAAATCTCGCTTATAGAAACACTGTGCCGGCGCGCTCGTCGAACAGATTCATTCTATGTGGGGGGTGATTGGATGTACTATTCGATCACAGTTACCGTTTCACAGTCGAACGATGGGATGAAGTGCCCATTTTTAATCGCGCCGATTTACAAGATGAAAACCAGACATTGATGAGTTCGGACTTGCCATCAAATTTCGACCGGACCTTTTAAAATAAAAGCATCAGTTTGCGAGATCGGCTTCTCTTTGTGAATCACGTATCAAATCCAATGCAGAAACCACCGTATGCTCCAACTCAGCCTGTTGGACGGGATCAAGTTCAGTAGAGATTCGACAAATATTCGTTTCAAACAGGCCTTCAGCCTTTCTAAGCGCCTTGAAGAAACGAATGCTTGTGTCGATGTGCTGATTTGAAAAATTCAGGATAGGCAGCACTCGGTCGAACAAATCCCGCGCGGCAGCAATTCTCCCGTCTTTGTGGAGTGAATATATCGCGACGTAAACGTGCTCCATGCCAGTCGGAATGAAGGCATCAACATCGCGTGCCATTGCATCCATCAATTGTGTTACAGCCCAACCGCCGCAGACATTGAGTGCACCATTTGTAGCCTCAATAACAGCCGAGTATTTTGGCCCCGCCTGCTGTGTTTCGATCTTGAGCCATTGAAACTGTTCAATATTCTCGAAGAGATAGACAATTTCATCAAGCGGCAGGCCTGCGCCATGCCAATCCAGGTCCTGAACCATGAGCAGCTCAGGCGCCTCCTGCGTCAGGTCACGAAGAAAATCCAGTTTTTCACTGAGATCAAGGCCTTCGGGCAATTGCACGCAAATGCCTGTGGCATGTACGGATTTCGCTACTTTCGCCAATTCCCGGCTTTCATTTAGATCTTGCGCGGTCACACTCACAATGAACGGAATTCGATCCGCATTGGCATCAGAAATGGTTTCGACGATTTGAACCTTCTCTGCCTTTGTCAGCGTCGAATATTCCCCCGCCACAGCCAGACAAAGCATTCCGCCGCAGCCAGCGTCAATTGTATGATTGACGAGCCTGCGCAGGGAATGATGATCAACAGTGCCATCATCTTTGAAAGGCGTGTTCAGGCTGGGCACGATCCCTTTCAATGTCACTCTGCCTTCTTGAGCATTTTTCAGCGCAACGCCCCGGTTTCATTTAGCGGAAGTGCCGCCGACAAGCAGGCATAGCCTAGTCCGCCATGTGCCGGCGGGTTCGGGCCTGAAAACCGTTCATCCATACGGTCTCCGCTCGGTTGAAATCGCGTATCGCATGAAAGCCGGATGAGCCCGTTCTCTGAATTGTTGTCGAACGATCCGTGAACAGTAAACATGCCAAAAACCATGCAGTCACCCAGGCCAAATTCAGACGTCAGAAACATGCTGCTCTTCCGCTGCATTAGTTCGATTGGATTTTCTTCAATATGACCCGGTCGTGACGGATCACGGTCAACATCATGCCCCTCAAATTGTTGGCGAATGTCTGTCCATTTGTGCGAATCCTTCAGAATATACAATGGTCCGTCAGACAAGCTGATGGGAGAAAGCGGAGTCCAGCACGTCACAAGTCTCTTGGAGCCTCTGTTCATGTAGGGATGATCCACATGCAGCGGACTGGCCCGTCCTGAAGTCATCGCCCGCAACCATGCAAAGGTAAAATTTCTTGAGGGAACGCCAAAAAGACTGTTCATCACTTTGGTGATGCGTGGCCCGTTAATTACCGCCCTTACAGCCTCGCCCTCGCTGACTGAACGCCAAAACGCACCCAAATCTTTGGTAGTTGGATAAAGCTCCCGCCTATTGGATGTTCCTGATGCCAGGCCGTTTTCAAACGGTTCACTGACCTCGCCGACTTCTGCCAATCGATGCAG
>JBCCEP010000143.1:0-9341 GCA_039030215.1 Pseudomonadota bacterium | reverse complement strand
GTAATACTGGTGCATAACCATCCGAGCGGAAATGCACAGCCCAGCAAATATGACATTAACATTACTGCTGAATTGGTGAAGATCGGCGGATATCTGGGGATCACTGTTTCAGACCACATTATTGTGGCAGGCGGTCAGAATTTCAGTTTCAGACAAAAGGGAATCAAACCTTTTGGAACGCAAATTTAATTCGGTTTTCTAGTCGGTTCTCCCATTCGAAAAATTCAGGTCGAAGGGACGAAAAATGTTTAATGTCAAAGTTTTTGCTGATTACTCGACAGCTTCAATCACAAATATTCAAGATCAGAGGTTTCTAAAGGCACTGGTCGGCACAAGAAATGCAACGACTGCGAAATATGTGAATTTCTCGATATTCGAATACCAAAATGATGCTCACAATTCCGTACATTTCATTACCTATCCGATTGGCTGGGCATCCTATTACATCGAGAACCACTGTGCGGATCATGACCCGTTTCTGAAGATAGATTTCAGGCAGGTTCACGCCCTCGATTGGGACGACCTGCGGAAAAATGACAAGCAGTCGGTCGTTGGCGGCCAGTTGCGCCAGTTTGCACTTGGCAACAAAGGCATGTCTGTCCGTGTGCATGGCGGTGGGTCGCTTTACGGTGTCTTGTCGATGACGTTCCAATGCGACCCCGGATCATGGACGAAATTCAAAAAGGAAAATCTTGACCTGTTCAGATTTGAAGCCGACCGGCTTTGCAGTCAGTATTTCGATATTTATGACACAATAAGAGAACCAGACGCTGTTCTCACCCCAAGGGAGCGGGAGGTACTGCAACTTGTCGCTCTGGGAAGGACAGATGAGCAGGTTGCCCGGTTGATCGGTATCGGCAAATGGACCGTCGTTTCCCACATGCAAAGCGCCAAGTACAAGCTGGATTGCTCAAATCGTGCGGCTGCTGTCGCCAAAGCGGTCGCCCACGGACTAATTGATGTCAAATATGCCGTGTGATTGGGAAGTCGTGGTTAAAAGGACAATCAGATCTCCTCCAGTTGTCAAAATGGTTGTATTAAATTCTACTGCGTCATTGTGATTGAAAATTACTCGTTTATGTGATGAATACCCCTTTATACAACCCAAGGGGGATTTATAGGTGATTGTATATGTCACGCCGACTGACCGGCTTTCTCTTCACGAGCGGATTTACGAATATTTCAAACTCAGGAAGAAGATATTTTGCGACCAGCTAAGCTGGGAACCACCAAAGCCACATGATCTGGAATATGACGAGTATGACGACTACTTCAATATCTACATTTTATATGTCGATGACGACAGCAACCAACTCTTTGGTGGCGTTCGGTTCATGCCGACAAAGGGCTACACGGAAATTCACAAGGAGATTGTGAAGCAGGACCTGGATCCGGCGGAAATTGTATCCCCCAATATCTGGGAGGCTTCACGTTTCTGCGCGCTAGGTGGAAAAACGAAACGGCGCCCAAACTGTATGGTAAACCGCGCTGCCCTGGCACTCGCACTGGCATCGATAGAATTCTGCCGGGCCAATGACATCAGCCACATTGTCGGAATCTGCGACGCGCAGTTTCTATCCATGGCAGAGGCGTTCGGCGTGAATGGCAACATAATCTGTGAAGTTTCCGGCGTTCATGATCAGCCTCGTTATTGCTGCAAGTGGCGGGCGCGGGCAGATTCGGAAATGCTGACTTGGTCGAGGCGGTTTCTTGGAAATGACGGTCCGCCGGTTCTTTGCACTGTGCTTTAGGAATTGCGACCTTGCCGCCGCCGGATCAGCCTTACAAGGAATCCATCCAGTTAAGCGTGTCGCGCCAATCAATCATCCGAACCGGCGCCCCGTGTTTTCCTGTTTCGAAAAGCACGTAACGCACTGGATAGGCTGGAATTCTGCTCTTGATCTGACGGTAGAAATCCTGTGTCGGCTTGTAGTTATAGTCCGGATCCCAAGAACCATGCGAGATCATGAGCGGGATACGCTTGGACGCCGAATTTGCCGGCGGGCTGGAAAAGAATCTTGGATCAGGAAACCCAGCAAGAACGATAATGCCGTCAACACTGTTGGCGGTAGCGCTGTTCTGGAACAGGTTCCAGCAATGGAAGTTACCCATGGAACCGCAAGCGACGATCAATTTTCCCTTGGTGAGTGGGCGGTATTTCTTGATCAATGCAGCAACATCGGAAAACCCGGTTGATTCGAAGTCGGTAAAGTCAGTGCTGATATAGGCGCCGCCCGCCTTGAGCATCATGTTTTTCAGACGGTTGAAATTTCCGCCAAACCGTTCGTCATCAAAACCCCAAAACCGGTTTCCGCCGCGGCCATGAACATAGATGACCGTCATTGTCGCGCCGCCATCCAGCTTACCGACTGCCTTGTATTTATGGGTGCCAGACGGGGATCGGAACTCACGCTCCTTCTCGGTGTCGCGCGGCAGACGTCTGACCCACCACGACTTTACCTTGCGAACCGGAATTTCGTCGCGTTCGTTAATGTCCTTCAATTCGTCGTAGGGAATTTTGAGATAGGCACCACCGTCGCCGACTTCCAACGGCGTACGGTATTTGAATTGCGCTTCCTTGAATGGGGCAATTATTCCCGATTGCGGGCCGCTCCAGGCGGGTTTATCGGCGGAATTCGATCGAAAGGCTGAACTGGTCTGGCATCCAACTATTGCAGTGAGCAACACGAAGCCTAGCCCCAGGCGTGCGACGGCCTGGCTGCTGCGCTGCTGAAACGGTGCTTTTGCCATGTTTTGTGCAACAGTCATGGGCGCCTCATATCAGCAAATTCAAAAACTTGCATCCCCGTATCCGCACACGGTTATGTCAGGACTTGCAAACTGGAAAAAACCGCGTATAAACCGCCTCGTTCGAGTTTCAGGCTTAGCCGCTGGGGGCTGAACGGAGGGCCTTGCGAATGCGGAAATCTTTCCGCTAACGCAGGAAGGATCCAAAAGGGTATCCGGCCTCCCGTGTCTCCGCTCTCGTCCGTTCCATATCGCCTTTCCCGCCAGGATGGTCATATCCTTTGGCAGAAATGCGGCCTGGAGGCTTTGCGCGGCATGTCTGAGTAGAGATAAGGAAAGGCTTAATGGCCCTATATGAGCATGTGTTTCTTGCGCGCCAGGACGTGTCCGGCCAGCAGGTAGACGCCTTGATTGAACAATTCAAAGGCGTTTTGGAAAGTAATGAAGGCTCGGTGAGCAAGGTCGAAAACTGGGGCCTTCGCAGTACCGCCTATCGCATAAACAAAAACCGGAAGGCACATTATGTGCTGATGAATGTCGACGCTCCTGCATCCGCGGTTGCAGAGATGGAACGGCAAATGCGCCTGAACGACGACATTCTTCGCTACATGACCATTCGTGTCGAAGAGCTTGAGGAAGGCCCTTCCGCGATGATGCGCAAGTCCGACCGGGATGATCGCGGTGATCGCGGACCGAGACGTGATCGGGATGATCGGCCACGCCGCAGCGCCGAATCGCCTGACAAGGAAAGCAAGGGAGAAGAGTAATGGCTGTAACAACAGGCACGCGCAGACCGTTTCAGCGACGCAGGAAATCCTGCCCCTTCTCCGGTCCAAATGCACCAAAGATCGACTACAAGGACACCCGTCTTCTGCAGCGCTACGTTTCAGAACGCGGCAAGATTGTACCTTCCCGCATAACTGCAGTGAGCCACAAGAAACAGCGCGAACTTGCCCGTGCGATCAAGCGGGCGCGTTTTCTGGGCCTCCTGCCCTATCTGATCGGCTAACGCCGGCATTACAGAGTTTCGCCACCCGGGGAATATCCCGGGTGGCCCATGCTCCAGGCGAGAGCACATAACAGACCAAGTTGGGATCGAGATTGATCTCTAACTGTCACAAGACAGGACAGCGACACTGATGAACAGGCAATATGGAACGATTATCGGCATTCTGGCGGGCCTCGCGGCCGGCCTGATGATCGTTGCCGCCTTCAGGTCGGTCACAGCTGCCCTTCCCATGCTCTTTGCCGCGCCCATCGCGGTCTATATCGCATCGCTTGGATGGGGCACGGTTGCAGGATTCCTGGCGGCAATTGTCGGCGCAGCCGGCGCGATGGTCGCAGGAATGCAGGTTGGCCTGTTTGCAGCCCTGTTGATGTTCCTTCCGGCTGCCTGGATCGGACATCTCGCCAATCTTGCTCAGCCGTCGGAAGACGGCAAATCGATCATCTGGTATCCGCTGGAGGGAATTCTGGCCCGCCTGATGGTTGCCATTGCGGCAGGTTTCATCATTGCCGGTTTCGCGCTCGGCTTTAACAGCGCGGAAATCGAAAAAGGAATGGTCGCAATCTTGAAGGAATTCGTGCAGGCCGGAGATGGTACCCAGGCGATCAATGAGGATAATCTGGAAGACAGCGCCAAGGTTTATGCGGCACTTCTGCCATTGATCATGCCTGCCATGTGGCTGTTCATGCATGTTGCCGTGCTTAATATTTCTGCCAGCATCTCCCGTCTTTCAGGAAAAATCGCCCGGCCAAGGGACGATATTCCGGCAACTGCAAATCTGCCTGCCTCGATGATCGCCTGGCCGCTTGCCGGTCTGGCGGGCATGTTTGTTACTGCCAGTCCGATTTATGAAATCGCGTCGGTAGTCGCAGGGACCGGCCTGGCGGCTTTTGCACTGACCGGATTGGCCGAGTTTCACTACAATACACGAGGCCGCCCTGGCCGCGGCCTCCTGCTGTTCACCACCTATCTGCTGATTTTCATGTTCACCATCCCGCTATTGATCTTTGCGGTCATAGGAATGGTCCGCGCCTGGCGCCGAAATAGCGCGCCTCCGGGCATGAATAGTACGGGCGCCAGCGGCCCCCCAACCATCCAGTAATTTTGTTGTAACGAAAAGGATCAGATCCATGGAAGTTATTCTTCTTGAACGCATTCCCCGCCTGGGACAGATGGGCGATACGGTGAATGTCAAAAACGGCTATGCCCGCAACTTTCTTCTTCCGCAGGGAAAGGCATTGCGCGCGAACGAAGCCAACAAGGCAAAGTTCGAGGCGCAGCGCGTTGATCTCGAAGCCCGCAACCTCGAGCGCAAGACCGAGGCCGAGGCGGTTAACGAAAAGCTCGATGGAACAACCTACATCATCGTGCGGTCCGCGGGCGAAACCGGCCATCTATACGGTTCGGTCTCAACGCGGGATATTGCAGCCGAGCTTGAAGAGAACGGGTTCAAGGTGGCGCGTTCGCAGGTCAATCTCGCAAATCCGATCAAGCTGATCGGCCTGCATGAGGTCGTGATCAATCTTCACCCGGAAGTGGAAGCAAAAATCACTGCCAATGTTGCCCGTTCGACCGACGAAGCCGAACGCCAGGCACGTGGCGAGGATCTGACCGGACGGTCCGAATTCCAGCCAGAGGAGCAGGAAGAAGAGGTCGATCTTTCAGAAGTGTTTGAAAACCCTGATGATGTCGAGCTCGAAGACTTCGGAGCAGAAGAAGAGGAAGCTGCAAGCGAGGCTACGGAGGAAACAGAAGAAGTTGCCGAAGCTGCGGTGGAAGATGCGGCAGAAGACGCAGCAGAAGTTGCTGCAGAAGATGCAGCAGAAGTTGCTGCAGAGGAAGTTTCCGATGACGCGGCCAAGGAAAAGCCCGCGAGTTAGGCCTCTTCAAATGAGAAAAACAAAGGGCGTGGAAAATTCCACGCCCTTTTTTGTTGAAATCCTCGCTACCGACAAAATATCCTGTTTGAATTCGAATCATGCGGCACAAGTAGCGCCGGTTATCAACGTTACGCTGGGTAATTATTTTATTTCGGGATAGCTACTGTGGATTACGGGAACAAGCGGACTGCGCTGTTCCAGTTTGTTCTCTGCAAGCCGAAAATGAGTTTCAGTGAAATATCGAATCGGCTCGCCGTACAGCCGCATTTATTTAGACAAACGGACTGAACATGGCTGAAGCTGTCAAGAAGCTTGAAACGCAGGAACTCTCCTATCGTGTTTCACCGCATAATATAGAAGCCGAGCAGGCCCTGCTTGGCGCGATCATGGTAAATAATGACGCCTATTATCGGGTGTCCGATTTTTTGAACCCAACCCATTTCCACGAGATGCTGCACCAGCAGATCTACAAGGTGGCGGCAGACATGATCCGGGTCGGAAAGCGTGCCAATCCGGTAACGATGAAAACCTTCCTGCCTGCCGATGAAAAAGTTGGCGACCTGACCATCGCGCAATATCTGGCGCGGTTGGCGGCAGAAGCGACAACAATCATCAATGCCCAGGATTATGGGCGTTCGATCTATGATCTCGCTACCCGGCGCTCGCTGGTGAATATTGGCGAGGACATGGTCAACATTGCCTATGATGCACCAGTCGACATGCCGCCTTCAACGCAGATCGAGGATGCCGAGCGCCGATTGTTCGAACTTGCCGAAACCGGCCGGTATGACGGCGGGTTTCATGAATTCGGCTCGGCGATCAACACGGCAATCGATATGGCAAGTGCTGCCTTCCAGCGCGATGGCGGGTTGTCGGGTATCTCGACCGGTATTCACGCACTGGATGTCCGCATGGGCGGCCTGCAAAAATCCGACCTGATTATCATTGCCGGACGTCCCGGCATGGGCAAGACTTCGCTTGCCACCAATGTGGCCTTCAATATTGCCCATCATCACGTGCCGGATACGGCTGCCGACGGTTCACCGATTTCGGCAAATGGCGGTGTGGTCGGTTTTTTCAGCCTGGAAATGTCGGGCGAACAGCTGGCGACCCGCATTATCTCGGAACAGGCCGAAATTTCGTCTTCGAAAATCCGTCGCGGCGAAATCAACGAGACCGAATTTGAGATGCTCGCGGCCTGTGCCCAGGAAATGCAGCGTATTCCGCTTTTCATTGACGAAACCGGTGGCATCTCGATTGCACAACTGGCAGCGCGGGCCCGGCGCCTGAAACGCCAGCGCGGGCTTGACGTGCTGATCGTCGACTATATCCAGCTGATGCAGGGCTCGAAGAAGGCCGGCGAAAACCGGGTACAGGAAGTAACGGAAATCACAACCGGCTTGAAAGCGTTGGCGAAAGAGCTCGATATCCCGATTATCGCGCTGTCGCAGCTTTCGCGTCAGGTGGAAAGCCGTGATGACAAGCGACCGCAATTGTCCGACCTGCGTGAATCCGGTTCGATCGAACAGGATGCAGATGTGGTGCTGTTCGTTTACCGGGAAGAATATTACCTGAACGCCAAGCAGCCCGATGAATCGGATCCGAAATATGTGGATTGGCTTGGGAAGTATGATCAGGTAAAGGGCAAGGCAGAAGTAATCATTGCCAAACAACGCCACGGACCGACCGGTACCGCGCGGCTTGGCTTCCAGGCCATGTTCACCCGGTTCTCCGATCTTGCAGAAGATGAGTATCTCCCAGAGCGTCATGAATAGAAGTGAAATCGACGAACGTCTTGTAAACGGGCGATTGACGATTGACCTGCGGGCACTGACCAGAAACTGGACCTGGCTTTCGAAAAAAGCACCGAAATCGGAAGTAGGCGTTTCGCTGAAAGCGGATGGTTATGGATTGGGATTATTGCGGATCGGCAAGGCGCTTGCTGATGCCGGCTGCAAGCACTTCTTCATGGCTAATCCGCATGAGGGCATTGAACTGCGCCGCGTGGCCGGTAACTCCGAAATCTTCATCCTGGCCGGCCTGACCGGACGGAATGCACCGCATTACAGCGAAGCATCACTCACGCCGGTATTGAATTCACTTGATGATATCGAAGTCTGGGCCGATTGGTGCAGGCGATCGGGACAGAGGCGGCCCTGCGCCATACACATCGATACCGGGATGAACCGGCTCGGCCTTACCCTGAACGAAGCGCTGCATTTTCTTAGAAGCGAGGAAATCCGCCATTCCGTGACTGAAAACCTGCTGATGTCGCACCTGGCGTGCGGGGACGAATCCAATCACGCCAAAAACGCCGAGCAATTGGCAGCGTTTGGCGAGATAGCCGGCCATTTCAAGGGCACCAGAAAGTCGTTTTCAAACAGCGCCGGAATTCTGCTGGGCAATGATTATCACCATGATATCTGCCGCGCCGGTATTGCGATTTATGGCGGAGAATTCAGCGATTTGACCGGTCCTCTTGAACCTGTGGCGAAACTTGAGGGGCGAATTCTGCAGATCCGAAATTCCAATCCCGGTGAGACGGTGGGCTATGGCGGAACACATACTTTGGAAAAACCTACTCGGCTTGCTATTGCCGGTCTGGGCTACGGCGACGGTGTGCATCGGGCAGTCTCCGGATCGGGTGTTGCCATGCGGGAACTGACCGGCGGCGCGAGGGGGTGGATCGGTGGCTTCGAGATTCCGATGGTCGGTCGGGTTTCCATGGATTTGACCGCATTTGATGTCAGCCATGTTCCAGAAGCAGTGTTGAATGAAAATTCCTGGATAGAATTCTTTGGCGAGAATGCACCACTGGCAGATTTTGCCAAAGCCGCAGGAACCATCGATTACGAAGTCCTCACCAGCATGGGCTCGCGGGTGCACCGGGTTTACAAGGAAACGGCAGAGAATAGTTCAGATGGCTAAGGCGCGGACACAGTTCATATGCCAGAGTTGCGGTGCTGTTTCCTCGCGCTGGCAGGGCAAGTGTGACTCGTGCGGCGAATGGAACACGCTTGTCGAAGAGAACCCATCCGCCGGGATCGGTGCTTCACCGAGCGGGCGGGCCATGCGCAAAGGCTCACCGGTTGCGCTGGTTTCACTTGCCGGCGAAATCGAGGAAGCGCCAAGGCTGGCTACCGGGATCAGTGAGTTCGACCGGGTAACCGGCGGTGGGCTGGTCAATGGTTCGGCAATCCTGGTAGGCGGGGATCCGGGCATCGGCAAATCCACCTTGTTGATGCAGGCCTCGGCTGCAATCGCCAGAAATGGCCATGACGTGGTTTATGTTTCCGGCGAGGAAGCGGTTGCCCAAATCCGCTTACGTGCAAGGCGGCTGGACGCGATCGAAGCGCGGGTCGGTCTTGCCGCAGAAACGAGCGTGGAAAACATTTTGGCGACCCTGGATGAAGCTTCGCCCCCTGCCCTGTTGATCATCGATTCCATCCAGACATTGTGGACTGACCTAGCCGAATCCGCGCCGGGAACGGTGACGCAGGTTCGTGCTTCTGCGCAGGCATTGATCCGACATGCCAAGAAGACCGGGACTGCGGTCGTCCTGGTTGGCCATGTCACCAAGGAAGGTCAGATTGCCGGTCCGCGCGTGGTCGAGCACATGGTCGATGCCGTCCTCACCTTCGAGGGCGACCCCAGCCACGCCTTCCGCCTCCTGCGCGGCGTCAAAAACCGCTTCGGCCCCACCGACG
>JBCCEP010000142.1:0-9396 GCA_039030215.1 Pseudomonadota bacterium | reverse complement strand
AGGGTTTTCCGCTCGTTTCCTCGATCGGCAGGGCATCCATATCCGCGCGCAGGCCGATTACCGGTCCATCATCGGCATTTTTGCCCTCGATAATGCCGACGACGCCGGTCCGCCCTATTCCCTCGACACCGTCATCGCACAAAACCGCTGCCAAGGTTTCGGAAATGCTTCGGGATTTTGGATGCGATGACGTTGTCGAGGGAATAGGACGAACCGGCGTTGTCGGCATAATCGAGGGCAAAAATGCCGATAATGGACCGGTAATCGGCCTGCGCGCGGATATGGATGCCCTGCCGATCGAGGAAACGAGCGGAAAACCCTGGGCGTCGAAGGAGAGGGGCAAGATGCATGCCTGTGGGCATGACGGTCATACTGCCATGCTGTTGGGTGCCGCACGCTATCTGAGTGAAACGCGGAATTTTTCGGGCAAGGTCGCCTTGATATTCCAGCCTGCCGAGGAAGGCGGAGCTGGCGGACGGGCCATGGTGGAAGACGGCTTGATGGAGCGGTTTAACATCAGCGAAGTCTATGGGATGCATAATCTGCCGGGATTGCCGGTTGGTCAGTTTGGCACCTGCGCGGGCCCGATCACCGCCTCGACGGATGAATTCAATATCGAAATTTTCGGCAAGGGCACTCATGCGGCATTTCCGCATTTGGGGACTGACGGGATTGTTGCCGCGGCACAATGCATTACGGCGATACAGACTATCGTGTCACGCGATGCAAATCCGCTCGATTCACTCGTTGTATCGGTAACCCAGGTTCATGCCGGATCTTCCCACAATATCATTCCGGAAAGCGTCAAGCTGAATGGCACGATACGTTGTTTCAGCAAGGAAACACGGGCATTTGCGGCAAGACGCCTTGAGGAAATCGTACAAGGGATCGCGGCCGCGCATGATGTCGAGGCAAAGACAGAGATTCTTACCGGCTATCCGGTAACGGTTAACCACGAATCCCAGACGGAATATGCAATAAACGTAGCCAATTCCATTTCGGGCGAGCAAAATGTGGACGGCAATTTTGCGCCAATGCTCGGAGGAGAGGATTTCTCCTTCATGCTTGAGAGCCGGCCGGGCGCCTTCATTTTCATGGGTAACGGCGAAACACCGGGCCTGCATAATTCAGCCTATGATTTCAATGATGAATCCATTCCGCATGGCTGCTCCTACTGGGCAAGGCTTGTTGAAACAAGATTGCCAGCCTGACGGGCGTCTGGCGTTAGCCGCCAGTTGCGACATGGCGATGTTCATACGCCTGAAACGCACCGTTGATTACCATCTCGACCGCGATGGCGGTGAGCAATAATGCCATTATCCTGGTAACGACACTCATGGTGGTTTCGCCCAGAACCCTGGATATTGGCTCGGCAAACATCAATCCAAGCCAAATGGCAATGCTGATCAGGGCAACAATTGGCAGCATTGTCACGATTTCCTGGCCATCATCGAGTAGATGGGCGAACAATATAATTGTCGCAATGCTGGCAGGCCCAAGTATCAGCGGGATCGTCAAGGGTACGATGGCAATATTGCTTTGTTGGTTTTCTGCATTGCTCTGAGCCTTCTGGTCACCCGTTGAAGGTTCATCGGCTCGAAGCATTGAAAGTCCGATTCCCAGAATGATTATGCCACCGGCAATCTGAAATGCAGAAACGGTTATGCCAAAGAAGGATAGTATTTCCTCGCCGATGACTGTGCAGATTGTTGCCGCGACGAAAATAGTCAGCCCCACTATGGTGGCTATGCGCCGCCGCTCTGCCGCCGAATTATCCTTGGTCATCGACAGAAATATTGGAATTCCATAGAGCGGATTGAGTACCGCAACCAAGGCGGCAGCAAATTTCAGGAAAACTTGTGTGTCGAATAAATCAAGCAAATTTCAACACCTTAGTGAATTGTCCAGAAAGGTTACGGATAAATTTCGGGTAGCAACAAATCTACTGCAAGAAAAGGTTTTTCGGACGATTCCAGCTACTTACTTTCATGGGTGTACCGACCGAGCGCATCCCTAAATTGATTGCTATTCATCCCACGCTTCAGAAATACGACCTTGAAGCTCATTGGGATTCAAGATGATGATCGCGCCTTTGGTCTTGTCCAGAAAACCCTGTTTCTGAAGCGCGTTCAACTCGCGCGAAACGACCTCGCGCCTTGTTCCAATACGATCGGCCAATTCCCGCTGGATCGGCGGTGGGCTGACCGATCGCTGTTCAGGATGGCCCGGGCGCGGTTTGGAGAGCCTGAGCAATTCGGAATAAAGCCGGTGCTTTGCCTGCAGAAAGGAATGTTCTGCAAGTCTGGTATTCAGTTGGCGGACACGATCGGCCAGCAATCGCATGATTTTCAAGCCGACCTGCGGCGCTTCCTCCAAGATTTCCAGAAAACACCGTTGCGGCATGATGCAAATGCGCGATCGGGTCAATGTCGTCACGTTTGCGGAGCGCGGCTCATCGTCGATCGCGGCAATTTCGCCGAAAAACTCGCCTTCGTTCATCTCACCCAGGATCACTTCCTTGCCTACCGAAATACGGTGAATGATGCGTACTTTGCCGGACAGGACGAATCTGACATCGGTCGTCTCGTCATCGACATCGATGACCAGTTCGTGGGGGCCATATTCCTTCCAGAAACAGTTTCGCGCGTAGCGGTCCGATAGTGTCTGGTCAATATCCTCAAAGAGCGGAATTTTCGTAAGTGTGTCCATTGATCCACCTGGTGTGCATTACTAACCGGTCGCGCCGTACCTGTTTCATTATGGCTCAAACCACAAAACAGGCAATGCCTACAAGGTGGATAATGATGCGTAAATATGAAAACAGGAACTACAATTTGGTCTGAAATAGTTTCCAGCAGGGCTCGGATTAGCACCTATTGGTTTACTAAATCAAAATTATTTCATGCGTAGTTGAACCGGGGGAATTCTCTTTAATTGGAGAAGCCGGGATAAATGGTATTTAATGAAGACAGCGGACACGCTGGTCGAAGTCACGAACTTCCCAAGCCGATCTATGAATCGGTAGTCCGTTCTTTATATGGCGATCAGAAAACGCTGCTTGTGGGATCGTTAAGTATCGCGCTGGCGCCGATTATCCTATATGCCCGTTCGGGCGACAATATTCAGCTGTTTTTCGCGTTTTTGCTTGCGCTTTTGGGTGGCGCGCGCCAACTGGACGGACTTGCGTTCAACAAGGCTGCTAAACACCCCCTTTCGCTAAAGGCAATCAGTAAATGGGAATCGCGCTATGCCGTGATGGGTGCGCTGTATGTTGGGGTTCTCGGTACCTGGTGTATGGCGGGAATGGCAGTTTCGTCGGATGAATTCATCCATTTGATGAGTATTGCGATCACGCTGTCCTATGTAGTCGGTATCATTGGGCGGAACTTTTCCAGCGAAAAGGTTGTACTAAGCCAGACAATTTCCACCGGCATTCCGATGGTTTCGGGGTTCGTCCTTTTTGGCGGCATCTACCATCAACTGCTTGGCCTGTTCCTGTTGCCGTTCTTCTTTACCATCTGGAGAATGTCCAAGAATCTGAGGCGGATCCTGTTTGGCGCTGTTGTCACTGCAGAAGACAACCGAACCATTGCAGCGCGGTTTGATGTTGCTCTTGGCAATATTTCCCATGGGATTGCCATGTTGGACGCGGACGGAAAGTTCGCAGTGGTTAACGCACGCTTTGCCCCCTTGGCGGGCCTTTATTCGGGGAACAGTCTCGAAAACCAGGCAGTCAGCACGCTGGATGTGGAAGTGTCGCTGGTCGACGCAGAAGCCGGAAATGAGTGTTTGCTCAGCGATATGGTGAATAACCTAATCGATGCCGGTGTTCGTTCAGAACTGAAATATTGCCTGCCCGACGGCCGGGTTATCGAGGCGAAATTCAATCCGATGACAAATGAAGGCGGCGTGCTGGTTCTCGAGGATATTACGTCGAGGGTAACCTCGGAGGCTGAAATCAGGAAGCTTGCCAGTTTCGATGCGCTAACGCATTTGCCGAACCGCCGCTATTTCAGCCATGAGGTCAACCGTATGCTGGGTGGCGCTGACGGGCTAGAGCCATGTTCGATATTCTTCATCGACCTGGATAATTTCAAAGACGTCAATGACAGCCTGGGTCATGCGGTTGGCGACAAACTTCTGTGCTCCATTGCCCTGCGGATGCGCTCACGCATGCCGACAAATGCACTTGCCTGCCGCTTTGGCGGGGATGAGTTCGTGGTAATGGTCCCGGGGAGGTTACGGCGCAAGGACTGCCAGAAATTTGCCGAGAGACTGATTGCCGAGATTTCAAATCCGGTCTTGGTTGATGGCCACCAGATCAATGTGGGCGCAAGTGTGGGTATCGCCCAATGTCCGGCCAATGGCCGGGATTTCAGTCAGCTTCTCAAGGTCTCCGATGTAGCGCTTTATGATGCCAAGGCGAGAGGGCGCGGGAGATTTTCATTCTACTCCGATGAACTTGGTGACGTAATTCGTGACCGGCGCGCACTGGAAAATGAACTGCGTCGAGCAATCAAGCGCAATGAAATGGAAGTCCATTATCAGCCGCTGGTCGATGTTGAGCATAGCCGGATTTCGACCTGTGAAGCGCTGCTGAGATGGAAGCATCCGGAACGGGGCAATATTCCTCCAAATGTGTTTATTCCGATTGCCGAGGAAATCGGGATGATTGCACAGATCGGCAAATTCGTGATGGAAGAGGCCGCGTTGCGCTGCGTGGACTGGCCGGAACATGTAAGTGTCGCGGTGAACGTGTCTTCGCTGCAGTTCCAGCAGTCAGACGTTTGTGCCGTTGTGTCGGGGGCCCGGGCGAAAAGTGGCCTTGATCCAAAACGGCTGGAGGTTGAAGTCACTGAATCCGCCATGTTGAAAAACATTGACGAAACGACAGCCGTGTTGGCGAAGCTTGCCGAAGCAGGGGTACGGATCTCGCTCGATGATTTTGGAACCGGATTCTCCAGCCTTTCCTACCTGCATGCGTTGCCGCTCGACAAGGTGAAGATCGACCGCTCCTTTATCGAGGACATCCACACTGACGAACGATCGCTTGTCCTGTTATCGGGTGTGACGCATCTGGCCAAGGAGCTTGGACTGCAGATTACCATTGAGGGTATCGAGACCGAGGAACAGCGTGATATCCTGATGTCGATGGTCAAGGTCGACGAGATGCAGGGCTTCCTGTTTGGCAAGGCGATGCCGGCCGATTCAGTCACTGAATTGCTGGAATATCCATCCGTTCAGCTACCGGCATCGGTTCAGTTGACTGGCTGACCGATCCCTATAGTTGGCGCCTGCCATCCCGTTTTTACAGTACTTCCATGTAAAACTGTCGCATTTTGGCACAAAATATTCTTGACGCTGCGTTAACCATAATCATAGTTAACAGTTTCCTAAACAATACTAATGCAAATTTCGACTTTACACTGGTTAATAAATCATTAATCATCGATCCGACTGCTTATCGGGGTAAGCAAATTATAAAGGGTATGGGATGGTTAGTGAAACCGCTCTGCGCGACAAATCTCGCGCGGAAACAGTGCATGATTGGCTACAACAAGTTGATTACCGCGTTGCAAGTTCTCAATTAGACAGAAATGCCATTTTCAGATTGCGATATCGGGCGTATTTGAACGAAGGCAGCATTAAACCAAATCCGGACAAGACATTCAGCGATGATTATGACGCGATGGATAATTGCTGGATTTTTGGCGTCTTTCATGAAGACTGGCTAATCAGTTCGATCCGGTTTCACGTCATAAATGAGCAATTTCGATATGGGCCGGCTCTGGACGTTTTTCCCGATCTTGTCGGTCCAATGATCGAGGCAGGGCAGACCGTCATCGACCCAACGAGATTTGTAGTGGATGAAGAGGCCACCAGGACTTTTCCTGATTTGCCATTTCTCACCTTGCGGGTCGCCACCATGGCTTCCGAGTTTTTTGATGCAGACCATTGTCTGGCGACAGTGCGAGCGGAGCATCGTGCATTCTATCGGCGTGTGTTTGAGTCAAAACAATTGTGTGAACCACGGCCATATCCAACTTTGGTTCAGCCGATTTGCTTGATGACTGCGGATGTTCGCGGCATCAGGGAAAAGCTGATGCGCAGATATCCGGTATTTTTGTCGAGCTTTACCGAGCGCAAGATGCTGCTTTCGGAGATCATTGTTCCGCCGGACATTGGAAACAAGGTCGATTTGCAACCTTACGTGCAGAAAGTATCCGGATTCAGCTAGAACCGGACCAAGGCAATATCCGGCGCCCAAACAGCTAGCGGTCGCTAGTCTGCCATTCCGGATTGATCCAGGGTTCCAGATTTGACCTTGGCAGTGGCTCCAATCCCAAAATATGGTCGGCTGCCTTTTCTCCGGTCATGATTGACGGGGCATTCAGATTGCCATTGGTGATCTGGGGAAAAATCGAACTGTCTGCCACCCTCAATGCGTCTACACCGATTACACGGCATTGCGGGTCAACTACCGCGAACGGATCTTTTTCACTACCCATCTTGCAGGAACCGCAGGGGTGATAGGCACTTTCGACATGCTCGCGGATGTAATCGTCCAATGCCTCATCTGTGTCCGCTTCTTCTCCCGGTGAAATTTCACTTCCGCGATATGGATCAAAGGCAGTCTGTGCAAAAATCTCACGGGTCAGCCGGATGCAATGGCGGAGATCCAACCAGTCAGATTCTTCGCTCATGTAGTTGAATAAAATGGATGGTGACTGACGGGGATCATTGCTCTTGAGGCGAATATGTCCACGGGACTTCGACCGCATCGGGCCTACATGGGCCTGGAAACCATGCGCCTTGACAGGCGCAGTCCCATCATAGCGGATTGCCACCGGCAGGAAGTGATATTGAATGTCGGGATATTTTACGCCGGCCTGCGAACGGACAAAGGCTGCACTGCCGAAGTGATTGGTTGCACCATCCCCGCTTTTGAAAAACAGCCATTGCGCGCCAATCATTGCCTTGGAAATCAGGTTGAGCTTTGAGTTGAGCGTAATGGGTTCTGTACATTCCTGCTGAACCAGGATCTCCAAATGATCCTGAAGATTGGCACCAACGCCTGGTCTATCGGCCATGACCTCAATACCCATGTCCCGCAAATGGCGTGCCGGACCGATTCCAGACAGCATCAGCAGTTTTGGCGAGTTGATTGCGGAAGCCGAAAGAACCACCTCGCGATTGGCGTTTATGGTTTCGGTCTGGCCGCCCCGGTTGATCTCGACGCCAATTGCCTTGCCGTTCTCGATGATAATGCGTTTTGCCAGTGCCTTGACCAGTTTCAGATTTTGGCGCGAAAGTGCCGGCTTGAGATAGGCGTTTGCCGTGGACCAACGGCGGCCGCGCCAGACCGTCTGCTCCATCTGCCCAAAGCCTTCCTGTTTCAGACCGTTATAGTCTTCCGTGGTCTGAAAGCCTGCCTGCTTGCCGGCCTCGATAAAGGCATCAAAGAGCGGATTGTTCCGCGGTCCGCGGGTTACATGGAGTGGTCCTGTATTGCCGCGCGAGTCCATCTCTCCGCCATGGGCATTTTCCATGCGCTGGAAATAGGGGAGTACGTCTGCGAAGGACCATCCACTGGCACCCATTTCTTCCCATGTGTCAAAATCACAGGCATGTCCTCGGACATAGACCATGCCATTGATGGAAGACGAACCACCGATCACCTTGCCGCGTGGGCAGGCCATGACCCGGTTCCCCAGATGCGGTTCTGGTTCGGTTTTGTAGCCCCAGTCATAATGGGGCATGTTCATTGGATAGGAGAGTGCGGCCGGCATCTGGATGAACGGGCCGATATCGCTACCGCCATATTCTATGACGATGACAGAGTGTTTTCCATTTTCGCTCAAACGTGAGGCGAGCGCCGAACCGGCCGACCCGGAGCCGACAATGACATAGTCAGCGCTGATGCCTGTTGTGATTCGATTGCCACCACTCATGGCACCGGATTAGCGCTATTTGGGGCAATTGTCAGCCGAATAATGTCAGCCGTCTATTGCTGATTCTGCAATACGGTAAAAGTACTTCAGAATATGTAAATGATTAACAAAATGGCCGCATTGAAAAATACGGCCCAGCACTAATCAAGAATTCATTTCACTTTAGCGTAGAATTATCAGGTAGTTTTCCTATGTTTTCGTCGCCCGCTTCAATAGGCCGGATAGTAGGTATCGCGGCCTTTCGCCCTTTCCAGCAAACCGGGTAGAAATTTATCAATGGTTCCATGGGAATCTTTGAATACTAGATGTTCTACCTTGTTTGGACCTTTTACAACCAAGGTGAATTTTTCATCCGGTCTGCCGAAGAATTTGCCAGGGCCGACTATGACCAGCAATGTTTTTTTCTCATCCCCGTAATATGCATAGTAATCATCTTGGTTGTTTGCGAAAAAGACTGCATCTTCGCCCGGTCCGCCTTCGACGAATGCGCTTCCTTTTGTCGTCAGGTCAAAAATGTCGTCTCCACCTCCGCCCCGTAAAATATTTCCTCTATATCTACTCTCATCAACTGTAAAAAATAGATTTGGTAATGAATTTCCGATAACCGATCTTTCGTTTACTGGATAAAAACCAATTGCTCTTTGATGAGATCCTGCTATTCTTTCGACCATCTTTCCACCATCTTTCCACCATCTTTCCACCTTGATAAATTTTAGCATTCAAACTTATAGATTTCTATTTACCCATTGCTACTGTCAAAATTTACGTAAGGGAAAAATACCAGGTTGTTATTCGATTGCCATCACTCATGGCTTCGGATTAGGGCCATTAGGGCCAAATGCCAGCCATATTTTATTGCAGCCGCCCGGCACAAAATCTTTGAGTTTTGCGCAGGAACTGCATCCGATTAAACTTGGGAATGCCTATTTTTGTTCTCTTGGCCGGTAATCTTCGGTTGATGACTTGGATTTGGGGTTAGCTTCCCTACTGTCTCGAATTATAAATTTCTTGTTGTCCGGGTTATAATCGATAATCATTATAAAACATCCAATTTTCAAAATTATTATCAAACATTTCTATTGCCGGGAATTTAGAAAATGACCATTCGAAAAATATACGTAAGTATATTTCGCCAAAATGGATGAAGCTATATTTTGAGGTGGTGCCTAATATTAGTGCGTAACGTTATCGAATTGAGATGGCGCTTTGAAGAGCAATTCATCAACCCTGAACGATGTGTCCGTTGACCGTGGAATGTTGGTGCTCGCATATCATGACGATCAAAATATTGCTTGAACGTCATCGCTCAAACTGGGAAAACTAAAATAGAGAGCTGAAGAATTGGCTGTCAGTATCCGGTCGATTTGCACTACCAAGAATAGTCAGGGCCGGCGAAGTAACCCTGGAGGAACCCCATGAGAATAATCAAAATGATCGCTGCCGT
>JBCCEP010000141.1:0-9411 GCA_039030215.1 Pseudomonadota bacterium | reverse complement strand
CCGGTTGGCGGCTACGTTTGGTTCTATCTCCTCCTCGACCCTGGTTGGTGTGTGCGTACCGAGATTGACCAGCAGCCTGTTTGGGGAAGTTCTCGAAAGTGTCGACCGGACGTTGGCGCGTATGGGTTACCAAACGATGATCGGCAGTCACGAACAGTCGCCAATTGAAGAAGAAAAATGGCTTAAAAGTTTCCTGTCCTGGCGTCCAGCAGGCGTGATGTTGTCTACGCGAAACCATACAGCGGCAACAATCGAGATGTTACGCGGCGCCGGGATACCAATTGTTGAATTATGGGATTTCACAACGAGCCCGCTCGATATTTCGGTGGGTTTCAACCACTATGATTGCGGCCACCAGATGGGGCAGTTCATCGCCTCGAAGGGTCGTTCCTCTATTGGATATGTCGGCGCAATGCGGGGCGTTCAACATATGGGCAGCAGGCGGCTGGAAGGATTTTGTGAGGCGCTTGAGAAACTAGATCTGCAGCTACGTGCAAGTGAGATTCTGAACGATAATCCGGGATTTTATGCTGGATATTACGGGACAGAGGTGCTGCTTGATCGTGCTCCAGATGTGGACGCGATCTACTATTATGATGACACAATGGCGATCGGCGGCCTGGCCTTCTGCACTAGAAACAAGATCAAGGTTCCCGATGACATCGCCATTGCCGGTTGGGGTGGTTTTGAAGCGGCTTCAATCCTGCCGCAAAGGCTAACGACCACCACGGTATCCAGCCGTCAAATGGGCAAACAGGCAGCGGAGGCGCTTGTTGCAAGACTGCGTGGCGAACCTGTCCGTGACACCGTTGTTGTGCCTGCGCGTCTGGTTCCGGGCGCAACAGTCTAACAATCCAGGTACTTGCATCGCGGGCCGTTATGCCGCTCCGCTACCCCATGGACCATGATGGCCTGATCCACCATCAATCCTCTCAAATCCGTGCGCGCCGAAAAAGTCCCGTTGCGCCTGGATCATATTGGCGGTCGATCGAGCGGTGCGCATCACGTCGAAATAGGAGAGGCCAGCGGCAAGTGAGGGGACGGGCAGACCATTTGCCGTTGCGACCGTAACAACCTTGCGCAATGCAGCTTGAGAGCTCCTGAGATGATCGCTGAAGAAAGGCGCAAACATCAGGTTGCGGTCGGGATTGTCGGCAAGGGCACTGGCCATGTCATTGAGCATGGTTGAGCGGATGATACATCCTTCGCGCCAGACCTTGGCGATTTCCGGGAGCGGTAGTGCCCATCCGAATTCCCTGGAGGCTGAAACAATCAATTCAAAGCCTTGCGCGTAGCAAAGGATCTTCCCGCCAATCAGGGCTGTTTCCAATTCCGGAATGCCGATCTCACCATCCGCCAGTTTTTGCGGGGCGGGTCCAAAAATTTCCTGGCCTTCAATCCGGTTGGTCAGCTGAGCAGACATGTTGCGGGCAGCTACTGCCGCTTCAATTACCGGAATCGGTGCCGCAAGATGCTGGGCTTCAATGACAGTCCAGCGGCCGGTACCCTTCTGCCCGGCGCGATCGAGGATCACGTCGAGCATCGGCGAATTCGTCTTTGGATCGATTGCCGAGGCAACCTTGCCGGAAATCTCCACAAGATAGGACTGCAGGGTACGGGTATTCCAATCTGAAAATACCTCGCCGATCGCTTTGGCTTCCATATTCAGCCCATCGCGCATAATGCCATAGACTTCGGCGATCATCTGCATGTCGGCATATTCAATGCCGTTGTGGACGGTTTTGACAAAATGGCCTGCACCACCTTCACCCATCCAGGTGGCGCAGGGTGTCTCCTGATATTTCGCGCTGATTGCCTCGAGAACATCCGAGACCCGATCCCAAGCCGGTTTCGGACCGCCACCCATGATGGAAGGCCCGTGGCGTGCACCTTCCTCGCCGCCTGATACACCGATCCCCAGAAACGGAACGCCATCAGATACAGCTTGCGCTGCCCGCCGGTCAGTGTCGTGAAAGTTCGCATTTCCTGCGTCGATGATCATGTCATCTTCGTCAAGCAGAGGGCGAAGCGCTGCGATCTGATCATCGACGGTCTGGCCCGCTGGGACCATCAATATGATCGAGCGCGGCGGCTCGATGGCATCAACAAGTTCCTGCAAGGTTTTGCAACCGGTCAACTGGTTCTTGAGACCACCGGCGGATTGTATGAACTTGTCGGTGGTTGCGACCGTGCGGTTGAAGACAGCAATCGGGAATCCCTTTTCCGCAATATTCAGCGAAAGGTTTGCCCCCATGGTTCCAAGGCCAATCAGGCCAATACGGGCTTTTGAAGACGTTGTCACGGGCGCTGAACTCCTTCGCGGTTCAGGATTATGGAATAGACGCTTGTGGAAGCGGTGATGAACAACTGGTGTTTGGCCCGGCCGCCGAAACAAACATTGGATACAAGTTCGGGCACCAGGATCTTACCGAGCAGATTACCGTCCGGATTAAGGCAATGGACCCCATCGGCGGATGATGACCAAATGTTCCCGTCACTGTCGAGGCGGAAGCCATCGGCAAATCCGGGACTGATCGAATGGAAGATGTCGCCGCCGGAGAGATTGCCGTCAGCGTCGCAAACAAACTTTCTGATATGCGTCGGGTCACCCTGATGCATGCGCCCGGTATCGGCGACATAAAGCCGGTCTTCGTCCGGAGAAAAGGCGAGACCATTCGGGCAATTGAAATCTGTCAGCACTGCTTCGAGTGATCCGGTTTCAGGATCGGCTCGATAGACGTTACAAGGCAATTCCTGTTCCGATTTAAAGCCCTCATAATTGGTCATGATCCCGTAATGTGGATCGGAAAACCAGATGGTTCCGTCAGATTTGACGACTACGTCATTGGGTGAGTTCAACCGTTTGCCCTCATAGCTGTCGGCAATCACGGTTACGGCTCCATCCAGTTCTGTACGGGTGACACGGCGTGCGCCGTGCTCGCAGGAAACCAGCCTGCCTTGCCGATCGCGGGTATGGCCGTTGGCGTAATTTGAAGGTTGCCGGTAGACGCTGGTCCCTGAATCTGGCGACCAGCGCATGATGCGGTTGGAGGGTATGTCGGAAAACAGAAGACAATTGGCATCGCCAAACCAGACGGGGCCTTCGACCCAGGAAAATCCGGTTGTTAGTTGGATGACTGGTGAATTGCCCAAGACGTAAGTGCCGAATACAGGCTCAACAACTTCAAAAAACGACATGTGTCTTTGTGCTCTCCGAAAAATGTGTTATCGATATCATAATCAATAGCTACCTGATTGGGCATCGAAATGCAATTCATAGAAACACGTAAATCTCTAACACACACAGGTGTTATGGCAATGTTGGAAGCAGCAATTGCCGAGGCAGACCAACAGGGTCAACCGCAATGTATTGTAATTGTGGATGCCGTCGGTCAGGTGATGGGAGAAATACGGATGACCGGCGCGAAATTTCTCAGCTCCAAGAGCGCGCGCTCCAAGGCGCTGACCGCAGCTTCAATTGGCGTTCCCACTGTTTCAATTCCTGAACCGGTCAGACCGTTCATCGCTGCAGCGACAGGAGGCGACGTGACCGGCCTTCCTGGCGGACTGCCGATTGCCTTTGACGGTGACGTTGTCGGCGGAATTGGAATTGGGTCAGGCAGTGGTGACCAGGATATTGCGGTGGCCCGCGCTGCGCTTGCGGCGATTGGTGCCGACCCGGCCTGATCTCATCTCATCGTCGGCGGAGCGCCGGAGTTAAAGCGCTTCAGAAAACTGGATCTGTGCCTTCATCGATTGATTGCGGTCTGATGCAATTTCGAATGCCTCCAGCGCGTCATCCAGCGGCATCGAATGCGAGATCAGTGGTTTGACGTCGATCGAACCCTTCTGCATCAGCTTGACGGCGACCGGAAATTCCTCATGGAACCGGAAGGATCCGCGCAGGTCAAGTTCCTTGCCTGTCAGTGTCTGCACCGGAACATTCATGTCCCCTCCAAGTCCGAGCTGCATGACGACAGATCTGGGCCTCAGCGCATTAATACCTGCAGCCAGGGCAGGGGCTGCGCCCGAACACTCATACAGGACATCGAAGTAGCCTTTGCCCTGCTGATATTCACTCAGACCATCGGGGTTTTCGACGACGTTGATTGTCCGATCAGCGCCGACAATTTCTGCGTATTTCAGCGCCGGGTTTGACAAGTCGGTGACGACAATTTCAGTTGCGCCTGCCGCACGAGCTGCCAGGATGCAAAGCGTTCCAATGGGTCCTGAACCAGTGATCAGGACACGTTTACCCAACACTTCGCCAGCACGCCGAGTGGCATGCAGACAAACCGAAAGCGGTTCGGCCATTGCAGCTTCGCCCGGGGTCAATCCATCGGCTTTGACACAATGCACGGCCTTAGCAACGAGCAATTCCCGGAAGGCACCCTGAATGTGCGGGAACGGCATTGCGGAGCCGTAAAACTGCATGTTCTCGCAATGATTGTGGAGACCGCGAAGGCAATACTGGCATTTGCCGCAGGAACGTGATGGCGACACCGCCACGAGATCACCCACCTTCAGCGTATCCACCCCTTCGCCCAATTCGCTGACATAGCCGGAGACCTCATGGCCGAGGATCATCGGCTGCTTCAGTCGGACCGCGCCAAAGCCACCATGGTTGTAGTAATGCAGATCCGAACCGCAGATGCCGCCGGTCGCCAGTTTTATCAGTACCTCGCCGGGGCCGGGACTATCAGTCTCGCGCTCTTCAATACGCAGGTCCTTGGTTTCATGGATAACGATAGCTCGCATTTTGGGTTCTGCCCGCATTTGTTTTTCTGATCAAACCGGCGTCAGCAAGGGCTGGCCGGAGAAATGGGCGGTGAGGTTTTCACGCATCAGTTTGCCCATAGCCTTTCGGGTCTCAAATGTACCAGAGGCATGGTGCGGCTGTAAAAGTACATTATCCAATTTCAGGAAACGTTCATTGAGCGCAGGTTCGCCCTCAAACACATCCAGCGCTGCCGAACCAAGCACCTTGCCTTCCAGCGCATCAAGCAGAGCTTCCTCGTCAATGTTCGAGGCGCGTGAAATATTGATGATCATTCCTGTCGGACCAACCGCTGCGATTACGTCCCTTCCGACCAGATGTTTCGTCTCGGCGGAAGCTGCCATGGCGACAAACAAAAAATCGGAATGGCGCCCCAGTTCAACCGGGTCCGGCAAGAACGTCCACTCGGCGGCATAAGGCTTCTTCTCGATATCGGAATAGGCGATGTCCATGTCAAAGCCGGCCAAGCGCTTGGCGATTTCGTAGCCGATGCGACCGAGGCCCAAAACTCCGGCCTTTTTACCATGCACTCGGTTTTGCAGCGGATACATTCCGTTGGCAACCCAATCGCCCGAACGAACCCAGTTTTCTGCACCGATCATTGCCCGCGACTGCATCAGCATCATCGCGATGCCAAGGTCTGCAACGTCGTTTGTCAGCACATCCGGCGTATTGGTGACGTGAATGCCACGCTCGCGGCAGGCGGCGACATCGACAGCGTCATATCCCACTCCGTAGACCGAGATTATCTCGAGATTGGGGAGCGCATTGATCATGTCCCGATCCGCGCCAAGATCGCCTCTTGTCGCGATGCCGCGAATGTTTTCACTATTCTCCTTCAAGAAGGCTGGCTGGTCTTCAGCTTCGAAGAAACGATGCATGACAAAGGCTTCGTTAAGTGGCTCCTCGTCCCAGGCCGGATAAGACCCAACTTGCAATATTTCGACTTTGCTCATCGCATAATCCATTTCCGAAGCTTGATTGTGGTATCGATAACATATACAGATATCCCAACTAATGTCGACAAAAAATTGGAAGTTATCCCATGACAGGCTTTAAGCAGTTCGATCTAACCGGCCGTACCGCGTTGATAACCGGTTCCTCCCAAGGGATCGGATTCGCGCTGGCCCAGGGCCTTGCCGCAGCCGGGGCAAGCATCATCCTGAACGGGCGGGATGTCAGCAAGCTCGCCAACGCGGCGGCGCAGCTGGAAGCGGAGGGCGCAACCGTTCACCAATTGGCATTCGATGCGACCGATCATGGTGCCGTCAGGTCAGCAATTGATGGCTTCGAAGCGGATGGGACGGCCATTGATATCTGCGTCAACAATGCCGGCATGCAGCATCGTACGCCGCTCGAAGACTTTGAGGCTGAAGCATTTGAGAAACTGTTACAAACGAATATCACGACGGTTTTCAATGTTGGCCAGGCAGTTGCGCGGCACATGATCAAGCGTGGCCGTGGAAAGATCATCAATATCGCCTCTGTCCAGACCCTGCTCGCCAGGCCTGCAATCGCACCCTACACAGCCACGAAGGGGGCGGTAGGCAATCTGACCAAGGGCATGGCTACCGATTGGGCGAAACATGGGCTGCAATGTAATGCAATTGCTCCGGGTTACTTCGATACCCCGCTTAACGCGGCGCTTGTCAATGATCCGGAATTCAGTGCCTGGCTAGAAAAACGGACGCCTGCAGGCAGGTGGGGCAAGGTGGAAGAGCTTCAGGGCGCCTGTGTGTTCCTGTCTTCGGATGCATCAAGTTTTGTAAATGGTCATGTCCTTTATGTTGATGGCGGGATTACCGCGTCGCTGTAGGCGTAATTGGGGGAAAGCAAATGATGGTCGTCATGGGAGTTGCGGGCTGCGGAAAGACCAGCGTGGGGCACGCGCTGGCTGACAGGCTGGGCACCGAATATGTCGACGGGGACGAACTGCATCCACCTGAAAATATCAAGAAAATGAGTAGCGGTATTCCGCTGAATGACGAGGATCGCTGGCCATGGCTGAAACTGGTCGGGGAAAGGCTCGGGCAATCTGGTGGTGAGTGCATCATCGGATGTTCTGCGCTCAAGCGGATTTACCGGGACCGCATCCGGGAATTTGCCGGTGGGCAAGTAATGTTCATCCATCTGGCCGGCTCAAAAGAGCTGATCGCGGCGCGGATGAATTCACGAACCGGGCATTTCATGCCGCCTGAATTGCTGGACAGTCAATTTGCGGCGCTGGAGCCGCCTACTAAAGACGAAATCGCAATAACCGTAGATATCGATCAGGATCTGGTCGGAATTGTTGATGAAGTTGTCAGGTCATTGGAACAGGGGAAACAAAAATGACGAACAAGGTAGCATTGCTAGGTGCCGGTGCGATGGGCGGGGCGATTGGAACCCGGCTGCTCGAAACAGGCAACCAATTGCAGGTATTTGATATCGACAAAGAGAAGGTCGCTGCGCTCGAAGCACTGGGCGGTGTTGCGGCAGCATCAGCTGCGCAAGCGGCGGCGGCATCTGATTTTGTCATCACCAGCCTGAATTCGGCAAAAGTCGTTCGATTGGCGGTCTTTGGAGAACACGGTGCTGCGGAAGGCGCAAAACCCGGCACGTTGATTATAGACATGTCCTCAATCGACCCGGAATCGACCAAGCAGCTTGCGGCTGACGCCGAGGAAAAAGGACTGCATTGGGTTGATTCACCGCTTTCCGGCGGTGCACCGAAGGCGTTGATAGGCGAACTAACGTTGATGGCCGGCGGCAAGACCGAGGACGTTGAACGCGCCCATGAAGTCTTGCAGCACGTCGCAAGCAATTACACCCATATGGGACCATCGGGCGCCGGGCAGACCACGAAGCTGATCAATCAGGTGCTCTGCGCATTGGGGTTCCTGGCCGTGGCCGAGGCTACCCAGCTTGCCATTGATGCCGGCGTGGATGCGGCAAAGATCCCTGCTGCCCTGAAGGGTGGACGAGCCGACAGCGCGCTCTTGCAGGAATACATGCCCAGATATGTGGACAAGGATTACCGCCGTACCGGCCGTATCGACAATATGGTCAAGGACCTAAATGGCGCGCAGGATTTGGCGAGGCTCAACAACACCGCCATGCCGCTGACTGCTGTTTGCGCAGAAGTCCACCGGATGATGACGGCAGCAGGCCTGGGCGGTGAGGATGAAGCCGCCCTGATGGAGTTTTTCAAGGGTCCAAACAAGGAGAATTTCAGTTGATAGTTCGCTATGCTCTATTCGAAGGAAAGATCAAGGACGGGATGACAGAGGCTTTCCGCAAGGAGATCATGGAAGACCTCTACCCGATCTGGCTCGAGTTTCCTGGCGCTCTCGAAGTCTATTGTTCATTTGTGGACGAAAGGGATCCCGGGGCCATTGAGATACCGCTCATACAATCGGTGAAATATCCGGACCGGCAAACCCTGGATGCGGCGCTCGAAAGCGATGTCCGGGCTAGAGCCAAGGCCTTAACCGGCGAAATATGCGCTAAATATTTCGAAGGTACAATTCACCACCACATAACCGAACCAACTGTATGGACCAAATGAAGAACTGCAGGCAATGCCTTGTTGTGCTTAAGTTATCTGGATTAGGCCGGATCGAAATCAAGTGTGGAAAATTGCTACGCACGCTTGGCAATCATCCCGTTTAGACTGCAAGCTCGCAATTGAATTGAGGAGAATTACAAGATTACAGGAATTTATCGATAGAACCCGCTTAAGAGAGAGAAACCGGCTGGGCGATGACAAAGAAATTTAAAGCACCGACCATGCTTGATGTCGCGAAGGTTGCGGGCGTTTCGCCAATGACCGTATCCCGAGCGATGAAGGAGGATTCCTATGTGCGCGACGAGACACGAAAGCGCATATTGGAGGCTGCCGAGGAACTTGGATATGTCTTCGACAGCACGGCCTCAGGGCTCTCGTCGCGCAAGACCGGTTTCATCGCCGTCATCATTCCTTCGATCAATAATGCGAATTTTGCGGATACCGTTCGAGGAATAACCGATGGTTTGCGCGGAACCAACCTGCAGATATTGCTGGGATATTCCGACTATCAGATAGAAGAAGAAGAACGGCTTATCGCGCAGTTTCTGTCGCGGCGCCCCGAGGCAATTGTCATTACCGGCGGTACGCACACACCACGCTGCAGAAAGATGCTGGAAAATTCCGGTATTCCGGTTATCGAAACCTGGGATTTGCCAGACGATCCCATCGATTATGTCGTGGGTTTCTCAAATGCCGACGCCGCGCGGATGATGGTGAAGCATTTTGTAGATTCCGGTCGCTCCCGTCTGGCATTTATTGGCGGCGAGGACGAAAATGACCGGCGGGGTTTTGACCGGCGTAACGGATTTCTGGCGGGATTGTCGGAATATGGTCTTGACCAGTCAAGACAAGGCGATTCCGGGCGTCCACCCATCAATATGCGCAAGGGTGCTGATGCGCTGAAAGATCTCCTTGAAAAATGGCCTGACACGGATGCAGTGATGTGCGTGTCTGACCTTGCCGCGTTCGGAGCATTGGCCCAATGTGCCAAGATGGGCGTCGATGTTCCAGGACAACTGGCGATCGGGGGGTTTGGTGCTTATGATGTATCGGATGTATCCCATCCGGCAATCACCACGATTGATGT
>JBCCEP010000140.1:0-9502 GCA_039030215.1 Pseudomonadota bacterium | reverse complement strand
GCAACTCGTCAAATTCAGCCTGCCGACGAGCACGAAATCGAACCTTTTCCGCATAGGCGGTCTCGACATCGGCAGCCGGACGAAGATGAACAATGCCATCATCACCATCGACGATGATCGCGTTTCCGATATCCGCCTGAGAAATGATATTGCCGACCTGCCCCACGACAGGAATGCCAAGCGCTCGTGCAACAATCACCACATGGCTGGTCGGCGTTCCTTCTTCAAGCACCAATCCACGCAGATTTTCGCTGCTGTAGTCGAGCAATTCTGCAGCGCCCATGTTTCGCGCTACGACAATACAATCCCCTGGAATTTCTTCAGCAATCGGCCCATGAGGTTTGCCGACCAGCTCCCTTAGCAAGCGATAGGCCAGATCATCGAAATCATGCAGGCGTTCGCGAAGATATGGGTCCTGCTGGCGCATCATGCGGGCGCGGTTGTCACTTTGTACCTTTTCGACAGCCGCTTCAGCAGTCAGCCCGTTGATGATTGCCTCCTCCATCCGGCGTACCCAGCCACGGTCATTTGCGAACATGCGGTAAGCTTCAAGCACTTCGCGATGTTCGCCATCTGTAGCGACATCACCGCGCTCCAGCAGATCATCAATCGAGATCCGCAATCGCTTTAGCGCAGAGCGAAGCGCTTCGACTTCAACATCGGCATCTTCGTTGAACAGATTAGTGACGACGACACGCGGCTCATGCAGCACGACATAGCCGAGACCAAGTCCCTCCGTCAGCGAATCTCCATTGAGTTGCACAGGGCGGGACAGATCCAGACCGGTTCCCTGCCGGTTGAGTCCCTCGAGTTCCCCGGCAGCAATAAGTTCGGCCAGCACCATGGCAACGGTTTCCAGAGCCTCGACTTCATCATCGCGGTAGGCGCGCTTGGACTTGTTCTGGACAACAAGTACGCCAAGCGAGCGGCCGGAGCGAAGGATTGGCACACCAAGAAATGAGTTGAATATTTCTTCGCCTGTTTCCGGCAGATACGCAAAGGCCGGGTGGCTTTGCGCCTCCTCCAGGTTAAGCGGCCTTGCCGTAGAAGCAATCGTTCCGACAAGGCCCTGCCCCACACGCAGCGAAGCCTCGTGAACGGCGCCGGGATTTAGGCCCTCCGTCGCAAATAGTTCCAGCACATTATCGGCACGAAGAACATAGACCGAGCAGACTTCCGCTACCATATTAGCGGCAATATCGGTCACGATCTTGTCCAGACGTTCCTGTGCACCCAAAGATTCCGCCATCACTTCACGGAGGCGTTTCAGGAGTACACGTGGGCCCGATACTGCACTTCTCATACTAGCTGATCCTTGCTCGGACTTGCTTCCGAAAACCGATCGACATGGCAAACTTTCGCTTGCCGGATAAGTTCAATAAATCATGCTGCTGTCAGGCAGCATCCAGTCCATAGACGGTGTGTAGCGTACGTACTGCCAGTTCAGCATAATCTGAATCGATTAGGACAGAAAATTTGATTTCTGAAGTGGTAATTGCACGAATATTTATTCCCTTTTCGGCTAGCGCAGAAAATGCAGTTGCCGCGACACCGGCATGACTGCGCATTCCGATGCCAATGACCGAAACCTTTACCATCCCCTTGTCACTCTGAATGACTTCGAAGCCGATCGGATCGCGGTTTTTTTCCAGCACATCCAATGCGCGGTTAAGGTCACCATCGGGAACCGTAAAGGTCATATCCGTGCGTGAGCCGTCTTCTGACACCGATTGCACGATCATGTCGACATTGACATGAGCATCAGCCAAAGGGCCAAAAATCGCTGCAGATACACCCGGCTTATCCGGCACCCGTCGCAGCGATATCTGCGCCTCATCCCGGGCATAGGCAATTCCAGTTACGACATGTTTTTCCACGATATCTTCCTCATCGCAAATCAGCGTACCATTGGAGCCGTCCGACTCGACAGCTTCGGGATTTTCAAAACTTGACCTCACAAACACTCTGACACCATGAACCATGGCAAGTTCAACCGAGCGCACCTGGAGCACTTTAGCGCCAAGCGAGGCCATCTCGATCATTTCTTCAAATGAAATCCGATCCAGGCGCCTTGCCTTCGGCTCAATGCGTGGGTCTGTAGTGTAAACGCCATCCACATCCGTATAGATATCACAACGATCAGCACTTAGCGCTGCAGCGACTGCCACCGCACTCGTGTCAGAACCGCCTCGTCCCAGGGTAGCTATCCGGTTGTCTGGTCCTATTCCTTGAAATCCAGCAATGACGGCAACCTGACCACCAGATAACCTCTCGCCCAGTAGTTCTGAATCTATGTTTTCGATTCGGGCTGCACCGTGGGCGTTGTTTGTTTGCACGGGAATTTGCCATCCCATCCAGGACCGCGCATCCACCCCCATATCCTGAAGGCATATGGCAAGAAGTCCGGCCGTGACCTGTTCGCCCGCCGCTACAACCGTGTCATATTCGCGTGCGTCATGCATGGGCGCGGCTTCACGAGTCCACGAAACGAGTTCATTCGTGCGGCCAGCCATGGCCGAGACGATGACCGCGACCTGGTTTCCGGCTTCGCTCTCTCGCTTCACATGGCGCGCCACGTTGCGAATCTTTTCGATATCCGCAACTGAAGTTCCGCCAAATTTCATGACGATGCGCGCCACGGCGTTCGGTTCCCTTTTTGGATTTCGTTAAACAAAATCGCCCCGGAAACCCGGAGCGAGTGGTGGACCAATACCGAAATAGGTTCCCATTCGCAAGTTGGCGAAACCGAAGATCGGGCACAAAATGCATTCGCCAGACCTTGACAGTTTGTCGATCCTGCACGAGCTAGGAAAACAATAGTCACAGGAGCACAAAATGAGCATCCCTGAAGATACGACCATCGATGCTGCCGAGGTGGAACGATTTTCGGCCATGGCAGAGGAATGGTGGGACCCGACTGGCAAATTCAAACCATTGCACAAATTCAATCCTGTGCGCCTGGAATATATCAAGAGGCAGGTCTGTTACCAGTTTGATCGGGATTTCAATGACACCCAGGCATTCAAGGGCCTACGGTTTCTTGACATTGGCTGTGGCGGGGGGTTGCTTTCAGAGCCAATGGCCCGCTTGGGCGCGGAAGTGGTCGGCGCAGACCCCTCAACGACAAATGTGGAGATTGCGTCCATTCACGCGAAACAGAGTGGTCTGGATATCGACTACCGCGCGCTAACTGCAGAAGAATTGAGGGCCCAGGGCGAAACATTCGACGTGGTGCTCAACATGGAGGTCGTTGAACATGTCTCCAATGTGGATCTCTTCATCACTGAATGCTCGAATATGGTTCGTCCTGACGGCCTTATGTTTATTGCAACCATCAACAGAACATTGAAGGCCTGGGGCTTGGCAATCGTCGCCGCTGAACAAATATTGCGCTGGCTGCCGCGCGGAACCCACCAATACGAGAAACTGGTTAGACCCGAAGAATTGTACCGGCCGCTCGCGAAAAGCGATATGACAGTCATTGACAGTACGGGCGTCTTTTACAATCCCATCCAGGATCGATGGAATCTCTCACGCGACATGGACGTCAATTACATGATGCTGGCCAGAAAGGGTTCCTGATCACCACGCCAATATCCGCGACCGGTTCAAATCAGTTCTTGTCGTCGGGCAGTTCGGGCAAAGGAACGAATTCTATGCCCTCTTCGACCAGTTTCGCAGCATCCTCAGCATCGGTCTTTCCATAAATGCTGCGCGCATCCGTCTCGCCATAATGTATCTTGCGAGCTTCTTCGCCAAATTTGTCACCTACGTCTTCGGCGTTCTCCAGAAGCTTGTTACGCAGTTCACGAAGCGCGGGCAGCAGTTTCTTTTGATCTTCACTGACACCGGCCAGGTGGGTAGCCTTGGTGTCGCTATTATTGGTTTCGGTTGGGGGAGTCGGAACGACATCAGCTTTCGAGCTTGAAATGTTCGGCGCCATGAGGGACTTGTTCACATCCCCATTGCCGCAAATTGGGCAGGAGAGAAGACCCTTCTCCTTTTGAAGGTCAAAATCATCACCCGACGCAAACCACGCCTCGAATTCATGTCCTTTCGCACAATGTAGAGAAAAGCTGATCATGAAAATTCCTTGGCAACATCGCTGGAAGAAGTACCTTCCGACGACAACTTGATTATCTCCAACTCTTCAACAGATTGGTAGCGTAAAGCGGGTATTTTACGGCGTGCAATTTGCGCGCGTTCCGGTTCAATCAGCGCCAATACAATGCCTGGCTCGTCGTGGTCAAGTTCGGCCACTATCTTGCCCCACGGGTCAATGATCAGAGAATGCCCGAAACTTTCCCTTCCATCTTCATGTTTACCACCCTGTGCTGCAGCGACCATATAGGCACCATTCTCGATCGCCCGCGATCTCAACAATACGTGCCAATGTGCCTCACCGGTTTGTCGGGTAAAGCAGGCTGGGCAGGTTAACATGCTGGCTCCGTTTTCAGCCTGTTGGCGAAATTGTCCCGGAAATCTCAAATCGTAGCAGATCGCCAAACCAAGATCGGTTGGCCCGTCTTCGATCAAAACGACCTTCGTTCCCGCCTTGTAGATCGCTGATTCACGCCAGCTTTCACCATTGTCCAGGTCAACATCGAACATGTGGATCTTGTCATAAATAGCCACACGCTCTCCCGATGGCGCAAACAGGGCAGCTCGATTTGCAGCCCTGTTTTCGTCCAGCAAAATTGCCGTTGAGCCAATGTGCAGCCATATTCCGAGCTCCGAAGCAAGTTCGCTAGCTGCAGCAAATACCGGGTTGTTTTCGTCTCGCTGGATCTGGGGAAACAGCGCTTTCCTGCTTTTCTGAACCAGACCGGTCATCTCCGGCGTCTGAACATACTCGGCTCCAAGCGACGCCGCCTCACGAACCAGTCCTATCAAATCCTTGATATTCCGGTCTTGATCAACCCCTGAGCGCATCTGGACACAGGCAGCATTAAACGATGATATATTGCCAGCGATCAATCTGCTGTTTCCTCCAGTAAAAGCGGATCAAGCCGTCCGCTTCGCTCAAGCGCGTTCAATTCATCAAAACCACCGATTAATGCGCCATTGATGAATATTTGCGGAAAAGTGGTGCGCCCCATCGACTTCGCAATCATCTCGGCGCGAAGCTCCGGATTAAACGTCGCGTCGTGTTCGGTAAATTCGACGTTCTTTGATGAAAGAAGCCGCTTGGCTGCACTGCAATAGCCACAAAGTCGGCGGCTGTAGATCGTAACTTCTGCCATAACACCTCGGGGTATTTTTGTCGGAACACTTCCGACCCTGTGCTTTCAAAATTGATACAATCGTTCATATATAGTCGCCGGTCACACTTGCAAAGGTCAGCACGTCGATCCCGCTTACGCCAGCACGCCTGAGCGCCCTTGTACAGGCTTTGACGGTTGCACCTGAAGTATACACATCATCGACAAGCAAAACCCGCCTGCCTTCGATCATTGGTCTGGCAGGAATGGGAACAATAAACGCTCCCTGAACATTTCGTGCCCGCTCCGAAACACTTAATCCAACTTGCTGGCGCGTTTTCTTCCGCCGCTCAACGGCAAGCGGCATGTGAGTCTTTCCTGTCAGATTACAGATATTCCTGGCCAGTTCCGCAGATTGATTGAAACGCCGGACGAATAGCCTTCGCCAGTATAATGGTACCGGCACGATCAGGTCGCAATCCGCAATCAACTCACGTCCTGATACCGACATCCACCGCGCCATCCACGGAGCAAGCTCAAGCCGGTCGCCAAACTTCAAGCCGGAAACCAGCGAGCGCGCCAAGTCATTGTAGACAACCACCGATCGAAGTCTGTCAAAAGGCGGCGGATCAGCAATGGCTTCTGGGCTGACACTACCCTCGCCGTGATCATATGCAAACGGCCTTCCCAGGATTTCACAGTAAGGCTGTTCAATGAAATGCATCTTGCACCAGCATTTGGAACAAAGCGTTCCCTGCTCACCGGTATAGGCACCGCAATTCAGACAGGAGGGTGGAACAAAAACATTCACCGGAATCGAAATTGATTTGCCAAGCAGCGCCTTGGATTTAAATAATCTAAGTAGTTTCATGTGCACCCCCGCCCTGAACTTAATGCATATGTCCATGTCAGGCCACTGGATTTATACTCACATTTGACGCCGCAAAATTGCTGCAAGCCGAAACCACATAGATAACGATGAACCAGTCGCCACCCATATTGTTCGACTATTCGAGGTTGAACTCACGAATTGCCCGGGCACGAAAGATTGGCGCACCGGATGCGGGATTTCTCGCAAAGATAGCAGCAGAAGAGATCGCCGGCAGGATCGCCGTTACAAACCGGGAATTTCAATCTGCAATCGACCTGTTCAGCACAACCAGTGATCTGTCCGCCTTGCTGCAAGAAGCTCGACCTGGCCTGTCAATTAGGCAGCTACGCGATAACACAGGCTCTGGCAGCCGGGACGCTTTGGCCCAACCGACCGAATGCGCAGATCTGGCCGTTTCTGTGTTTGGACTTCATTGGTGCAATGACCTTCCAGGAACGTTGAACCAAATTTCCAATCTTTTGGTCCCGGATGGTTTGTTCATGGCCGTGATCCCGGGACAAGGCACCCTGAAGGAACTTCGCCAGTCGATCTTGGCAGTGGAATCCAGATTGGTTAGCGGTGCCGCCGTTCGGGTCGATCCCTTCGCCGAAGTAAAACAGGTTGGATCGCTCTTACAACGCGCGAACTTTGCACTGCCGGTGACCGATGTCGAGGAATACACGTTACGCTATGAAGACGTCGGTTCGCTGGTACAGGAATTGCGGTCGATGGCAGCAACCTGCTCCCTAGCGGGAGAACGGCCTCCCCTGCCTCGCGATTTCATGAAGAACCTGGAAGCTGAATACAGGGAAAATTTCAGCGATCCAGATGGAAAAATACGGGCAACAATCAGCATGATTTACATGACTGGTTGGAAACCACATGAAAGTCAGCAAAAACCACTAAGGCCCGGCTCTGCAAGGCAAAGTCTTAAAAATGTACTGAAAACGTAAATCTTGGATTAGAACTGGTCGGATACATTATCCAGGGTCAGTACGGATGAATTACCAACCGCAGTGATACCGCCAATGATTACCGAAACAATCAATGTCGCTATCAAACCGTATTCGATCGCAGTCGAACCTGATTGGTCCCGCAGGAATTTGTAAAACAAGATACTCTCCATCATCGGTATCGGCGTTATCGTGCCCAATCTACCGCAAGGGAATTGCATGCCGGTTAACGGGAATGGTTTCCGGAATGTGAACCGTTGGTAGAGTTACTTCTTCTCTAAACAAGCTGCAGAATTGCGTTTCTCACAAATTCTTTCGGTTCCCGCGGAAAGAACGCTCTTGCGAATGGTATATCGGTCACCACGTTGGACTGATCCGGTCTGAAAACGGTCAACACCTTGATATTGGGCATAGGACGATACGGTGTTGTGCAAGGTAGGAGCCACGAGCACTGCCAGACCCATGCCTATTGCAGCAAATACGATCGCAGTCTTGATTGCGCCCTTATCGTTGCTTTCCTGAACCGGCAAGCCAGCGTCAGCCACACGATTTTCCACGTTGAATATCATAACCGTTCTCCTGTTTCCTGGCTGGGCAGTCCCGCCAAAGATAAGAACGTTAAAATTGAACCAAATTTATAAAAGATCGATTAACGCTGGTATCAAAGGTGCGTCAGCCGGCGGCATTTCATAGTCTCGTAGCCGCTGTGGCCGCACCCATTTCACCCTGGCATGTTCCTTGGCATGCGCGTTCCCCTCCCACTTGCGACAAACATATAAAGGCATAAGGAGATGAAAATCCTCATAGCTGTGGCTGGCAAAGGTCAGTGGTGCCAGACAGCTTTCCCATGTTGTGATGTCAAGCTCCTCCTTTAACTCCCTTATCAAACAGTCTTCGGGAGACTCTCCATCCTCGACTTTTCCACCGGGAAATTCCCACAGCCCGCCAAGGCTCTTGTGCTCGGGTCTTTGCGCAATCAGCACACGATTATCGACATCAATGAGCGCACAGGCACTAACGAGCAGAATTTTCATTTGCCCTGCCTTCGATAGGAATAGGTGTAAATCTGTTGAAACCCGAATTTTTCATACAAGGAGATTGCCGGTTCATTGTTGGCAACAACCTGCAACCAGGAGATCCGTGCACCTTGCGAGACTGCCCATTTCAACGCACTTTTCATCAGCTTTGATGCATGACCCTTTCTTCTGAATTTCGGATTGGTCTCAATCTCGAACAGACCTGCAAGATCACCATCCACGACACATCTGACCGATCCCAAGACTTCTCCGGTGGACTTCTCTTCGACAAACAGACCCACTTTCGGTTGGGTAACCGAGAGCACTTCGACCATACCGGGCTTGCGATCCTGCGGCTCGCCAGACAGGTTGAGGAAACAATCGACCCAGCGGCCAATATCGGCCAAGGGCACACGATCGACCGCACCGCTTAGATCCATCTCTTCGATGGAGGCAGCCATCACCAGACTGTCATCAAACCTTTCCCATTTCGCGACATCGAGCAGCTCGTCCAACTGCCTTGGTGCCAACGGCGTCTGCCTGAATACCAATTCGCGGCCATAGCTTTCAAAACGCCTTCTTGCCAGTTCAAGACGCTTTTCCAGATCGGAGATATCTCTGGGATCCAGCGGATTGACCGAGTTCAACCGCTTGGCAGGATGTCCTGCCGTCAGCCTGATTGCCCAGGTGCCGTCATAATGGATCACTGTCGATGGAAAGGAACGGAAACTAACCGCTTCCATTCGTCTCACACCGGCAAGGTCCGTTTTCCGGTTTTCTTGGTCGGGCCGAATTATCAAACTCGCATCTTTCTGGTTTAGCTGCGATAATCGGCGTTGATGGAAATATAGTCCGAAGTAAAGTCGCAGGTCCAGACCGTTGAGCGGCCATTGCCAATCCCGAGGTCAACGGTAATTGGTATATATTCCTGCTGCATGATGGCGGAAGCTTCATCCTCATTGTATTTATGGTCGCGTTCACCGTCGCTGGCCACCTGGATGTCACCAAACCAAACCGAAAGCTTGTCACGGTCAGCCGGTTCACCTGCTTTGCCGACTGCCATGACGATTCGCCCCCAATTTGCATCCTCGCCGGCAATGGCAGTCTTGACGAGCGGCGAATTTGCAACGGACAAGGCAATCTTGCGAGCGGAACGCTTTGATTTTGCGCCGGTTACGGTGATTTCCACATGCTTGCTGGCTCCCTCACCATCGCGGACAACATGCATGGCAAGTTCGTGCAGCACCTTTCTCAGCGCTTTTCTGAACGGCCCCTGCTTTGATTGCAAAATTTCACCTTCGCCCGCATCGCTACAGGAAAATAACAGAACTGCATCACTGGTCGAAGTATCGCCATCGACCGTAATCGCATTGAAGCTGTTTTTGATTTCAGCCGATAACAACCGCTGAAGGTCTGTGCCGGAAATCGGCATGTCGGTGACCAGAAATGAAAGCATGGTCG
>JBCCEP010000139.1:0-9523 GCA_039030215.1 Pseudomonadota bacterium | reverse complement strand
CAGGGTGGATGGAGTAACACTCCCGGTGCACCGAGTCAGTAATGAGCCCATGTTCGAGATTCTCATAACAGCCATTGTCGTAGTCGATCTCGACTATTGAGAGTCCGCTGCCCGCTTCCTTCGTCACTCTACGCTCGTGATGCAAAGGCCTTATCTCGCGAGTCTCCAGCGGAGGTGCTGTTTGGGCTTCATCGAACTCAACGGGCACGGGCGTGGATGCGGAGAAAACCGGCAACTCGATCCAGCTTGTTCCGGTCTCCACACATAGGGTTACCGGCTCGGGGTCTGGCCAGATCAGTGGCCAATAGGAAGTCGAGATCGAAACCCGAATGCGGTTGCCCGGTGTGAACCGGTGGCAAGTGGTGTCAAGCAACACCTCGACATCGACGGGCTCATCTATCGGCATGGCGCTGGGCCTGCTGTCGGAGCCATCTCTTTGAGACAGGTTGGCCACGCCATAAGAAACCCGGAGCGACGCCCCATCCTCACCAACTTCGTTCAACCTCACGGCGAGATGCGCCTGCGGCCGGTTGACCTTCAATCGCAGGTGGAGGACGGGACGGCCAAGAATCTCCAATCCTTCAGCCGGAACCTGGCCGTCGAAACAAAGCGAGCGGACATCCTCATCGCGCTGGTCGCCTGGCTGATCCGGCCCATGCCAGGCGAAGTATACGCCGGCATAGAGGCCGATATCCTCCGCGGACCGATGCTCTACCCACCGCCCCTTGCCGGCCCGCTCACTCAAACCTTCGTTATTCAGATACCAGGAACCCGCAGACACTTCGGGCGTTGGCCACGTACCGATTGCCAGCCAGCCGCCGCTGCGTTCCTTCGCCACCGGGCTTGGCCGGTCAAAGGTGCGCTGGTAGGCCCGCAGCGCCGGCAGTGCTTCGACGTCGTTGGGTTCGTCTTTGAGCCATCGGTCGAACCAGCGAATACTCTCCTGCAAAAAGCCAATGGCCGGACCTGGAACCGCAAAGTTGGGGTAAAGATGAACCCAGGGCCCAAGCAGTCCCTTGACCGGCGCCTCGAGGTTCTCGAGCAACGCGGGCACGGCATTCATGTACCCATCAGCCAATCCACCCACGGTCAGAACCGCCGCTTTGACGTCGCCGTAGTTCTCGCAGACTGATCCGTGACGCCAGTAATGGTCCCTGGCCGGATGTTCAAACCAGGTCTCGGCGAGGTGCGGCTGCACCGCGAGCCTTTCGAGCCATAACTGTTTCCAGCTTTCGCCAACCAGAGCCGGATCGGGCGGACGCGACATGTAGGACAACATCTGAGCGGCCCAGCCAAAGTTCTCAACGAGCAGACAGCCGCCCTTGTAGTGGATGTCATCCGCATAACGGTCGACGGTAGCGGCGATGCTGACCACGGCTTTGAGTTGCGGCGGGTTCAGGGCGGCCAGTTGCAGGCCATTGAACCCGCCCCAGGAGATGCCAATCATTCCGACTGCGCCAGTACACCAGGACTGTTTCTCCAGCCAGGCAAGGACTTCGAGGCAATCGTCGTGTTCAATCTGCGTGTACTCGTCCAGCAGGATGCCGTCGGACTCCCCGCTGCCGCGCATATCGACACGCAAGCAGGCATATCCATGCCCCGCGAAATAAGGATGGTTGAGCGCGTCACGCGAAGCAGTACCGTCGCGTTTGCGGTAGGGCAGATATCCGGGGTCCATTATACCGCGCAACGGGCACGGGCGTTTGGTTTAAAGTTCTGTTTTTCGACCGCACGCCTACGGGTACCAATGGATCCCGGTTTGCATGGCAACCGGGATGACGCAGTGGAAAGGGGCGGCGCTCCGAGAAACACAGATAAGGTAAGCGCAGAACGCGCTACGGTTGAACGTGCCCTCCATCCTGCGTGTCAAATAAGAATCCGGGCAAGCTTTTGGAACAAAAGTGCCAGCGCGTGAACGGAAGTCAAACAAGAATCCCGCCGCGTGAGGGATGACGCATGTAATTTCTAAGGGGATCCAGAATGCCAAGCGCTAGTCACCTGACTTTTGTGCATTCTGCGCGACCACAATTTTGTGCGACCGCGCAGAAATGTCCTTATGAGCGATCAGACAATAATTGCCTGAGTCGATCAGCGTTGAAGTGCGCCAATGCCCGAGAACCTGAAGGCTTCTTTCTGCAGGGCATCCAGTTCTTCAGGGCTCATTTCGTCATGGGCAATGGTAATCCGGCCCAGGAACACCATCGGCAAATCGTCAGCACGGCCTTCCATGTCGGCCTTGATGGCTTCTGCTGTTGCAGCACCCACATCGTCGCCCATGCGCATTGGGGTTGCGTCAAGGGTTCCGGCGCGGATTGCATCCAGTTCAAGGCCAGTTCCGCCCCAACCGGTCGAGAAGACTTCCTTTTCCTTACCCATTGCAATCTGGGCCTCGACCGAACCCATCGCCATAGCGGTATTTGCATTGTGGATTATAGTTGCCTCGGGATAGGCCTGCATGATCAGCGTCGTTCCTTCAAAGCCACCTTCGCGCTGATACTCGCCATAATGCTCATAAGCCGTCTTCCAGTTGCCTTTCTCTTCGACGCAAGCCTTGAAATCACCGGAACGCTGATTGTCAGTGATGCCGGGGATCCCGCGGTTCATGGCCATGGTCACGTCATTGCCGAGCCGCTTGAGCATGTAATCACACATGGTCAAGGCGCCGGCTGCAGAGGAGAAATCGAACCATGCATCTGGCTGGTTTTCCAGATATTTCAGCGGTGTATGGAATGCCCACACATAGGTGCTGAAGCCATCATTGCCTGCAAGCTTCGAGATATTGTCGGCCTGGGTGGCAAGTTCGGATGGTCCAAAAATGACGTAATCATACAAGTCAGCATCCTGCTCTACCTGACTGGCATAGGTCGACTGCAGCGAGTGTTCAATCTGCCGCGAGGCAAATTCGGTGGTTTCATACTTGATACCAAGTTCATCCAGGCGCTTTGTCATCGCCAGGAAGTTGCGCGCCCAGAAGTCAGAGACATCCGCAGAAGGATAAATCAGCGCAATCTGAATTGGCTTGTCCTGACTGCCAGAAAATTTTGCTGCTGCCGAACCGACAACTTCCTGAAGTGCTTCCAGCTTGCCGTCGGCATTTACCTCACCGGGGATCCAGTAGTCGCGGTCCTCGATACCGGGCAATTCCTTTAGCGGCAGATGGCTTTCGGCCAAGGCTGCACCTGCCAAGGCACAAGTTGCCAAGATGGTGGTTGTCATAAATAGTTTCATTGGGGTTCTCCTCCGTTGACATGAGAGCGGGACCCTCGGTGTCACCGAGATTGCTCCTCGGTGGCACCATCCCGCCATTTATCCGATCTATCCGCTTGCCTGCGGATTACCGGCAAAGATCGCACCGATCGCCAATAGCAGGATCAGTGCGCCAATAATGAGCGCTGAAAAGCGCGTAAGTTTTTGACCTTCCGGTGTCATCAAGCTGGCGATGAAACCGCCGGCACCATCACGGTCTTTCTTCTGCAACCAGGTGTAGAGTGCGACCGAAGACACGATAACCACGCCTGATGCGACCGACTGCCAGAAGAATTCGATCCTCAGCGTCACCAGCGCATTGATCATCATTGACAGCAGCAACACGCCCGCAAACGAACCGATCATCGAGGCCCGGCCACCAAACAGCGAAGTTCCGCCAACCACGACGGCGGCGATGACATGAAGGTTAAAATAGGGAGCCGAAGTTGCCTGGATTGCATTCAGTTTCCCGGTCAGCATGATGCCCGCCAGTGCCGCGCAAGCTCCGCAAAGCACGTAGGCATAGACCTTGTGGCGATTGACCGCGATACCAGTGAGCTCGGCTGCCTCTGGGTTTGATCCAATGGCGATGGTGTATCGGCCAAAATAGGTGCGTTTCAGCAGAATATAGCCACCGATCATCGTCGCGATGCCGATGATCACGGGTATCGGGATAAATCCGGGGATTTGTCCGCGACCGATTTCCGTAATCAATTCCGGGAAACGGGCAAGGACCAGACCCTTTGCGATCACGAGAGCAAAGCCTCGATAAACGAGGTCCATTGCAAGCGTACCGATCAGATCCGGCACGTTAAATCGTGTAATGATCAAGCCATTGATCAAGCCCATCAGGGCTCCAAGCAAAATCGCAATAGGCACGGCAATGTAGACAGAAAATCCGAATTGCTTGATCAGGAACGCCATGATGATTGCCGACAAGGCGGCAATCGAACCAATCGACAGATCAATTCCGCGCTGGGTGATGACAAATGTCATCGCCATCGCCATGGGCATGTAAAGCGCTGCGTCCAGCAGAATGAGGTTGATATTCGACCAGCGGAAATAGCGCGCAGGTTCAACTGCCGCCATGAACGCAAGCAGCGCAATGATCATCACCATTGGGCCTATGATCGCCAAGAACGGCTCAAGGCGTTCGTTTAGACTGCGGTTCGTATTGGTAGTCTCTGTGATAGTCATTACGCTGCCTCCTGCGCGCCGACAATCATGCCAAGCACTTCCTGATCATCAGATTCTGAAGTCTTGACTACCCCGACACATTTACCCCGGCGCTGGACATGAATTCGGTCCGACACCTGGAACACGTCATCGAGCGAATGGCTGATCAGGATAATCGCGAGACCTTGCGCCTTCAGCGTTTCAATGAGCTTCAGCGTCCGGGCGGTTTCCTGCGGACCAAGCGCCGCAGTCGGTTCGTCCATCACCAGGACGCGTAAATCTTCATGATAGACCGCTCGGGCAATTGCCACCGCCTGTCTTTGGCCACCAGAGAGGCTCTCGGTTGGCGCGTCGAGTGATTTCAACTTCACGCCGAGGCGCTCCATGAGGACCCGTTCCGTCTCGGTTCGCATCCGCGAATTGTCCAGGAACGTCATGCCAAGCACCTTCTTCGTGAGCTCATTTCCAAGAAACATGTTTGAAGCTGGATCCAGATGATCTGCCAGGGCCAGCGTCTGATAGACGGCGTCGATGCCCTTGAGGATCGCGTCCGCATGGCTGGTAAACGCGATTGGTTCTCCGTCGAGCGACATGGTCCCGGCGGTTGGTTGATAGACGCCGGTAAGTATCTTGATCAGGGTTGATTTTCCGGCGCCATTGTCGCCGACGATTGCGAGCACCTCTCCCGAATATGCGTCGAGATCGACGTTATCCAGTGCCATTATGCCGCCAAAGCGTTTGGTGATTTCGCGCATTTGCACGAGTGGTGCATCGCTCATGAGATTGTTCCTGATTAACCGTTATAATTTGCTCTCCGGCCCGTTGAGCCGGAGAGCGACTTGGTAGAAATTCATTTGCCCCAGATGGTTGCGTAAGCCTCGCGATAGGGCGAGTCCGGATCGAACTGATTGCTGTCACCCAGTTTCGCCAGACCATCCTGGGTCACCAGCGCAGGCGCCGTGACATATCCGGAACAGGCTTCGCCATTGATGGCGCGATTTAATTCATCGACCAGTTGCCATCCCTGAAGATTGAGTGGTTCGGCGACCGTAATTGCCTGATATTGGCCGGTCCGGATCCGCTGGAAAGCAGCTTCGGAACCGTCACCAGCTGAACCAGCCTTGGGCGAGCCGTCACCGGGAATTCCTGCTGCCGTCAATGCCGGCCCCATGAAATCAAAGTAGAGATCGTTGATTGCGAGTGCGTGGGTCCAGTTGTCACCATATTTCTGCAAAAGACTGGTGGTCAGCGGGCCCATGCGTGCCGAAGTATCGGCAATCGGTGTGTCGACATATTCCAGCACCTTGCCGCCCATTGCCTCAATGGTTTCCTTGATGCGGTCGGCCTTGTCGATGGCGATCTGATAGGTGGAATCGGTGAAGATGATCGCGCCGACATCATCGCCGCCATCGTCCATTGCCCATTTCGCTGCGACCTCGGAAACAGTCATTGCATCGGTTGAAACATTGGCAAAAATTCCGCCCGGTGCGTCACAGCCAATTTTTGGTCCGGAATGCCAGGAAACCATTGGAATTTTAGAACTGACGACCTCCTGAAGCGCTGCCTGCTGCTCGACTGCATCGAAACCGTTGATGATCAGTCCGTCCGGTTGCAAAGCCACTGCTTGCCCGATCGCAGCGGTGCGGCCCTGAATGGAACCGGCACCGTCCAGGACACGCACATCCCAGCCGATCTTGGCAGCGGCTTCTTCCACACCGGTTGTCACGCCGAGAATACCGCCATTCTTGAGATCGGCCGCCACCAGAACAATAGACTTGCCCTCGGCTGCCTTTGGACCGGTTGTCGGTCCATCCCATGGTGTTTCGGCAAAGGCCGGCATGGTCACGCCAACCAAGAATGTGCAAGCCATAAGTGACTTCAGAAATGTTCGTTTGTGCATGCTTTCCTCCCTTGGGTGAGAATATTTAGTTTTTCGTTGCACCTTTTCGACGCTGGGCGTAGCCCGCAATGCCGATGGCAATCAGCAGCGTGACGCCATTGAACATTGGTTCGACCCAGAACGAACCGCCAAATTGCTGGATACCCGAGATACCGACGGCAAGAATTGCGACGCCAACCACCGTGCCCCAGACATTGACCCTGCCAGGCTTGATCGTGGTTGATCCCAGGAATGCGCCCACAAGCGCGGGCAGAAGAAATTCGAGGCCGACGGAGGCCTGCCCAATCCGAAGTTTGGAAGCAAGCAGAACGCCGGCTAAAGCAGTCATGGTACCGGACGCAATAAAGGCGCCGACAACGTATTTTCTGGTCGGAATACCATTCAGCTGGGCTGCACCCGGATTGGCGCCAATGGCGTAAAGATACCGGCCAATGGGCGTGTATTCGAGAATGATCCACATGGTGAATGTGATGATCAGGAGATAGTAACCGGTGATCGGCAGGCCGAAAATGAAGGTGCTGTTCAGTGCATAAAAGCCGTCGGGCAGAACGCCGACAACCTGCCTTCCACCGGTGTGCCATAGCGCCAGGGCATAAAGCACGGTTCCAGTGCCCAGCGTCGCGATGAAACTGTCAATCTTGGCGACCTCGACGAGCAGGCCGTTAAAAAATCCGGTCAGTGCGCCTAGGCACAGCACGATTACAACGGCAATTGGCCAGGGAATGCCCATCATGGTCTGCAGGCTGATCGCCAGTATGTGCCAAAGCACGATGCCATAGCCTACGGTAAGGTCGATACGACCGGCTGCCATGGGAATCATTGCACCAAGCGACAGCAAGGCAATGATTGCCTTGTCCGAGATGATCGCTCTCAGATTGAGCATTGTCGGAAAGGTCTTCGGCAGCAGAATGGAGAAAAGGATTATCAGAAGAAATGTCAGAATGACCAAGCCATAAACAGGCAGAAATCGCATGAGGCGTTTTCCCCTGGACAGCCCTTTCAGTTCGGCCTTGGTAGGTTCCAGAGCACTTGAATCAAGCGACTGCATGATTTGCTCCCTTCTGCCTGCTGTGATTACCGGCCGAGGCTGATTGGATTACGTTCTCTGTTGTCAGCCGGCTGCCGGATAGCTCATCGACTATTTCACCCTGGCTGAAAACGATTGCGCGGTTGCAGATGGTCGCGATTTCCTCGAAATCGGTAGACACGACCAGAATGCAAACACCATCAGCAAGTGCCCGGTTCAGCAATGCGTAAATTTCCGCCTTGGCGCCAACGTCGACACCCGCGGTTGGATCTTCGCAAATCAGCAATTTCCGGTTGGTTGCAAGCCACCGCCCAATCACCACTTTTTGCTGGTTGCCACCTGAAAGCGCTTCGATCGGCAGGCTTGGGTCGTTTGGACTCAAGCCGAGTTCCGAACCTATCTTGGCCGCCTGGCCGGCTTCCTTATCCGGCGAGAGCAAATTGAAAATACCCCTGCCAATGCCGGCAGGGTTCAGAAACGTATTTTCGCGAATGGTCAGGTTCATCGCGACAGATTCTTCAGTCCGGTCTCTTGCGACCAGACCAATGCCCGATTCCATAGCGGTTTGCGGTGAACGCAGGTCGGGAGCTTCACCGTAGATTGTAGCCTCGCCGTCATGCTCCGTCAGGCCAAACAACGCCCGGGAAATTCGTTCATGTCCGGCGCCGCGCAAGCCAACAAGTCCGACAATTTCGTTGCGCTTTAGTTCGAAAGAAAGGGGTCCCACGCCGCCGGCTGAAAAGTCGCTGAGCTTCAGGATACCGTCGCCAAGCTCGTTCTGGGATTTGACGGTCGCTCTCGTCTTGCGACCGACAATCTTTTGCACGAGTTCTTCCGGTGTGGTGTGCTCAATTGCCCGGACACCAACCATTATTCCGTCCCGCAGGACTGCGACCCTGTCTGCAATGCGAAAGATTTCGTCCAGCCTGTGGCTGACATAGATCATGCCGACACCGTTGTCGCGCAGCGGCCGTAGAGCCTCAAACAAGCGTTCGACTTCGTCGGCGGGCAGCGAAGCTGTCGGCTCGTCGAGTACCAGGAATTCACTATCCACTGCCAAGGCGCGTGCTATGGCGACCAATGATTTTTCCGTCCGGGTCAGGTTTTCGACCCGCGTCGTCGGATCAAAATCAGAATCGACTTTTGCCAGAGCCTTTTCGGCAAACTCATCGACATTGTTCCAGCTGATCAGTCCATTGTTAAGGGAGTAGCCGAGCGCCAGCGCAATGTTTTCGGCAACGGTCATCCACTCGATCAATCCAAGATCCTGGTGGATGAACGCCACCTTCTGGCGTTCGCCAAAACCGGCCGGACGATGTTGATATGGGATGCCGTCGATTATCACCTGTCCGGCATCTGCCTGATGGATGCCACCAAGGATTTTGATCAGCGTAGATTTGCCGGCGCCATTCTCTCCGAGCAGCGCAACAATCTCACCGCGTCCGACGGTCAGGGACACATCCTTCAGCGCATAGGTGCCGCCAAAGTGCTTGTCTATTCCGTCAAAGAACAGTCCCTGATTTTGAAGCTGCGACATCTCTCCTCCATGTGTTGCAGCGACACTTTGGTGTTAACCGGCAAGCCATCTAAAGGTTGCGTTACCCGTAACGTATCTATATTAGAATTTACGTGAGGAAGCAAAAAGTCAAGAAAAAAGTTATCGATAACATATTTGTCCGTGCGAAAATGGAAAAATATAATAAAACCAACAAGATAAGCTTGGCTGAAGTGGCTGAGGCGGCCGGAGTTTCGAAAATGACGGCGAGCCGTGTGTTACGCGGACGCGGTGGATATTCGGAAAAAACCCGGAAAAAGGTGATGGCCCAGGTGGATTTGCTGGGTTATCTGCCAAATCGCCTCGCGACGGTGTTTTCCGGCGAAAAAAATTCCACATTTGTTGGCGTCTCCATTCCCGAACTGGGCAATGAGGTCTTCACCCAGGTACTGGAAGGGATAGACCGCAAGTTAGGTTCCTTTGGCCATCAGACCGTGCTCGGCCTGACCCAACACACCCACGAGGAAGAAGAAAACTGGATAAGGACGGTCCTGTCATGGCAACCGGCAGGGCTCATTCTCACCGGCCGCTCGCATTCATCCCGCTCGCTGGAGATGCTTCGCAATTCCGGCCTGCCGATTGTCGAGATCTGGGATCTGAATTCGAGCCCGCTTGATGT